>JAILGA010000014.1 GCA_024697225.1 Lachnospiraceae bacterium | reverse complement strand
ATTTTAATAAGAAAAGGAAGTCTGGAAGGTATGTTCCTTTCAGACTTCTTCTTTTTTTGCCAATCCACCGCGACAGTGCTCATTTTGCGTTACTGTCTTATGAACACTGCCGTAAAGACCGGCATTTTTTTCTTATTTTTCATATATAGACTTTCTGGGCGCGATTTCAAATTTGTGTTGACTTATACCACGCGCTGTAATAAACTTATCATAGTTTAATGTAGTTCTACTGTTTTGTATTCTTTGTTTTCCCACAATATACAGGTGTATTATGCTTTTCTGTAAGTATCGGCTTTTTGTCTGTGATACTTATGTCTGGTCATAAAACCCT
This sequence comes from Lachnospiraceae bacterium, assembly GCA_024697225.1. Lineage (GTDB taxonomy): Bacteria > Bacillota > Clostridia > Lachnospirales > Lachnospiraceae > Butyrivibrio. Next base: position 28,670 of record JAILGA010000014.1, on the reverse strand, counting down.
AAAAGAGAATGCGACATTCTTGCTTCATCAATCAAGAATGTCGCTTTTGTTTCTACGATTTCCATTTAACCATACGAGATTAACGAATAGGAGTTTTTGATATGAATATTGGTTTTGTAGCATTATTGACATTTCGAGAGAGTAAAGAATATGAGAACGAATATGTATCCAGACATATGTGATGCCGGGAATCTAGACTTCAAAACCCGTGAGAAGAGTGCTATAATGCGTTTGGCAGCGAGTTTGTCTCTGATAGATCCTATGCAGAAGGAAAAGTATATCAGATTAGTGTTCGACAAAGATGTACTGCCGATAAAGCACTATCCTGAGTCACGATTCTTTGCATGCGTCATACCTAAACAGGTACGCGTGTCGAGTGGTATAGGAAGTATACCAAAAAGAGTGACCGGAAACTCTCGCGAGGCAGTTGTCGACAAGCTCTTTGACATCTTAATAGGAATAGACACTACTTCAAACGACAAAACCACGCTATCTACGCTGTTCAACGATTTTATCGAAACGCGTAAAGCTGATCCGGATTTTGCGGCTCATACAGTTCGGAAGAACATATGCGACTGGAATACGTTTTTCAAGGACGCGCCCTTTGTTAAGGTAAAAATCAGCATGATACAGCCCGCTGATCTAATGGATCATTTCAAACATATGACAGAAGGGCGTAAGATGACGCGACACGCGTTCGGGAATGCGAAAGGCCTTCTCAATCAGTTGTTCGATCTGGCTTTCGAGAGAAACCTTATCGACCGTAATATCTGCAGAGAACTGTCTACTCGTAAACTGAAGTTTAAACCCGAGGCTTGCAAGCAGGATTTGGTGTATTCGACCGAAGAGAGGAATATGATATGCGACGCTCTTGAGGACTCGGATTGTGTGTATGACCGTGCGATCATAATGCAATTCTGCCTTGGATGCAGAATCTCCGAGATTAGGGGTCTGTATTGGTCAGATATAGACTTTGATCGCAAAGAAGTGACGATCCACCGAGAACTCGTAGATGACGAAGATGGAAGTCCGATCTTAAATAACTACACCAAGAATGGCATGTCTGAGGGCAACAGGGTATTGCCGTTGACGCCGCGCGCGGAACGCATGTTGATGAAAATTCCCAAGCCGGAGAATAAGGATAGTCTGATTTTTGTTCGTGACTACAAGCCGATCCGGACTCAGACCGTGAACGATCATCTGCGAAACATATGCCGAAAATTGGGTATACGTTATCTCTCGACTCATAAGATTCGTGCGTGGGGGATTACGGAAGCTTTGGCATCGGGAATGGATCAGGCAAGTGTCATGAGGATCGCGGGGCACGCATCTCCGGAAACGATGCGTCATTATGTACGCGTGGCACGTGTCAAAAAGGATATCGGTGAGCATTTCAGCTCAGTATTCGACTGATATCCGGGCTCACAACAGTCGCGACCGCTCAATAATTATATCATTTGAGGGTATATGCGGCTGCAATCTCAGTATTATTGCGCATCTAAAGTTTTGCTGATTTTGCTGATTTTGTGTTTTTGGGTAAAAGAAATCCCCGAAATGCTGTATATATCAGCATTTCGGGGGTTCCATCCTCATAGCCCGTAGCGGAATCGAACCGCTGTTTCCGCCGTGAGAGGGCGGCGTCTTAACCGCTTGACCAACGAGCCACATACGCACTAACGCGTAACATAGGAATTTTACTACGTTTCGAAGAATTATGCAAGCATTTTTTTGAAAATACTGAAAACCTGACGGAGATCTGCGTAACACATGACACTGACTGGTGAGAAAAGGGCGCCACCTGATGGTGGCGCCCCTTTGTTGGTGCATGTATCAGTGTTTATCAGCCCCAGGGATTCTCGCCTTCAAAGAGTGTTCCGGCGGGCTTGTTGTAGCCGATCTCGGAAGGCTCTACGCCGATATACTTGAGGGCATCGTACAGAGGCTTCGCATAGTGGCCGAACATGACGGCGCCGTGGTGAGGGAAGTTCTTGCCGATGAGCCAATGGCGATAGAAGCGTCCCATCTCCTTGATGGCGAATACGCCGATGCCGCCGAAGCTTCTTGTGGCAACAGGAAGAACCTCACCCTCAGCTGCGTATGCGCGAAGCTTTGCGTCGGCTGTGGACTGAAGCCTGTAGAATGTGATCTCTCCGGCCTTGATATCGCCTTCGATCGTGCCGTCGCACCAATCCTGCGGGTGGGTGCGCGCCATGATGCGCTGGAAGGAGAGATGAGGGTTGCTGACTCTGGTAGAGCAGGTATTGCCGCAGTGGAAGCCCATGAAAGTATCCGTGAACTTGTAGTCGAACTTGCCCTTGATGGACTCGTCATACATGTCGTGAGGCACGGAGTTGTTGATGTCGAGCAGGGTGACTTCCTCGCCGGAGATGCACAGACCGATGTACTCGGAAAGTGTGCCGTAGATATCGACCTCGCAGGATACGGGGATGCCGCGGCGCATCAGGCGGCTGTTGACATAGCAGGGAACAAACTTGAACATATCCTGGAATGCAGGCCAGCACTTGGTTGTAAGAGCGACATACTTGCGATAGCCCTTGTGTTCCTCGACCCAGTCGAGAAGGGTGAGCTCGTACTGCGCGAGCTTGGGAAGCATAGCGGGCTCTTTGCCGGCTTCGTAGCCCATTTCCTTTGCCATATCAGCGGCAACTTCGGCGATACGTGCGTCGCCTTCGTGCTTTGTATACGCCTCGAAAAGATCCAGCTCGGATTCTTCTTCGATCTCGACGTCAAGGTTGTAGAGCTGCTTGATAGGAGCATTGCAGGCCAGGAAGTTGGCGGGACGGGGACCGAAGCTTATGATCTTGAGATTTGCAAGACCTTCTGCAACGCGTGCAACAGGCAGGAATTCGTGGATCATATCCGCGCACTCATCGGCGTTGCCGACAGGGAATTCGGGGATATATGCGCGCGTGTTGCGCAACGCCAGGTTATAGCTGGCATTGAGCATACCGCAGTATGCGTCGCCGCGGCCATCCATAAGATCGTTCTGGCTTTCCTCGGCTGCCGCACAGAACATCTTCGGGCCGTCAAAATGCTTTGCGAGAAGGGTCTCGGAGATCTCGGGACCGAAGTTGCCCAGATATACGCACAGGGCGTTGCAATCGGCTTTCTTGATGTCGGCAAGCGCGTTAACCATATCGGTCTCGCTCTCGATGATCGTCACCGGGCACTCATAAATGTCCGCCGCGTCATACTTTTTGGTATAAGCCTCAACGAGAGCCTTCCTGCGGTTTTCTGCAAGGGAAGCGGGGAAGCAGTCGCGGCTGACCGCTACAATGCCGACTTTGATCTTGGGGATATTACTACCTGTCATTTGGCACCTCCTACCTGAAATGAATGTGTTAGAAAAAACAACAGGTATATTCTATCATATTTTGCGTCTGTTTGAAATACTGCTTTTTAAGAATATGACTCCGTGATATTATATTAAATGTTGCGGCAGCATCACCCGGCTCTGTCAAAGATGACCTTTCTGACGGGCATAAGAGCATGGATCAGCACACTGCCGAGCAGACAGCAGGAGATGAGCTCGCCGGCGCCCACAGTGAGGCAAAAGAACGGTATGCTGCCCGGGATCGCGTATGCGTAGCGGAGCACAAACGGGATGATGATCGCGTTTGACAGAACAGGGGGCAGCGTACATAAGAATGAGTGTTTCTTAAGCAGCAGTGTTCCGAAGGCGCCTATGGCAGTTGCGAGGGTGCCGAAGATGATGTCGGGGAGAACGGCACCGGTTATAGTGTTTGCAAGTAGACAGCCGATGATAAGCCCGGGGACTGCAGCGGGGGTAAAAAAGGGAAGTACTGTGAGGGCTTCCGAGATACGCACCTGGATCGCGCCGCTTGCGAGGTCAAAGCCCGCGGCAACACAGGTGAGGGCAACATAGAGGGCGGTGATAACGCCGGCCTGCGCCAGAAAAAGGGCAGTAGATTTCTTATTCATTTTGATCTCCTTTAGTTTTGTTTGCCTGGCAGCGCCGAGTGGGAAGGCTTTAACACTCGGCTTTTAAAGATACAGTTTGCAATACTATCACACCGGAGGCATTAATGCAAGCAAAAAATATAAGCGGGCTGGGACGTGAGACGGCCGCTTCTCAGTATGAAAGGATGACAAAGACACCGGTATCAAAGCTGATCATAAGGCTTTCCATACCTACTGTGATATCAATGCTCGTCACCAATATCTACAATCTGGTGGATACAGCTTTTGTGGGGCGGCTCGGAAATTCAGCATCGGGAGCTGTGGGTGTGGTATTCGGCTATATGGCCATAATCCAGTCCTTCGGATTTATGTTCGGGCAGGGCGGAGGAAGCATCCTCTCGAGGCAGCTGGGGGCAAGGGAACCCGAGAAGGCGAGCAGGACCGCATCGACGGCATTCTTTGGCGCGCTGACGGTTGGCACGATACTTGCTTTTATATCCATGTTTGTAATGGACAGTCTGGTTTCATTTCTCGGAAGCACTGAGACCATCGCACCTTATGCGAAGACCTATCTGACGTATATCCTTATTGCCGCGCCTTTTATGACTGCCAGCTTCACGCTCAATAACATACTAAGATATGAGGGGAAGGCGTTTTTCGGCATGATCGGTCTGATGGTTGGGGGCATCCTCAATATCGCGGGCGATCCCATATTCATGTTCGCGCTGAAAATGGGGATAGCTGGTGCGGGCCTGTCTACCTGTCTCTCGCAGATCACCAGTTTTGCCATATTGATGTCTGTCTTTCTGAGGGGCAGTACTACGACTAAGATCAGGCCCGGATATATCGATCTGAGTCTGGTCGCGAATATCTGCGCGACGGGCCTCCCAAGCCTCTTGAGACAGAGTCTTTCAAGTATAGCGACGATAATTCTCAACTGGCAGGTCAGACCGTATGGTGATGAGGCTGTCGCGGCAATGAGCATAGTATCAAGAGTATCCTTCTTTATTTTTGCGGTGGCGCTCGGCATCGGACAGGGCTTTCAGCCGGTGAGCGCGTTCAATTACGGCGCGGGCAAGTATTCAAGGGTCAGGAAGGGATACAGGTTCACAGTTCTGCTCTCGGAGTCGCTGATGCTCATTGTTCTTGTGATCGTGGCATTAAGATCAGGGCAGGTGATAGGTATTTTCAGAGATGATGCGCGAGTTATTGAGATAGGGACCAGGGCACTGAGACTTCAATGTGCCGCACTTATCTTTCTGCCGCCTTCCATGGTGACTGAGATGCTTTTGCAGAGCACCGGCCAGAGGGTGGGAGCGTCACTGCTGTCGGCGCTGAGAAGCGGCCTGATATTTATCCCGCTCCTCATAATACTCTCATTGACACGCGGATTATACGGGGTAGAGGAGGCGCAGCCTCTGGCTTATGTGCTGACATTCCTTCCTGCGATGGCATTTGCATACTGGATGCTTAAGAAGAAGATGCCTGCGGAAGACAGCCCTCAGAGCATGTGATAACGGCAGACTATGAACGCACGGAAGCCGGAAATAAACGGCCGGTCGTGATCTGTGGAATAAACAGTCGATCACGGTCTGTGGAAATAAAAAAAGGAACCTGCTGAAAATACTTCAGCAGGTTCCGTGTCAGTTCTTTCAAAAATGGCTGCGTATTACTTTTCGGGCTCGATCAGGCCGTAGGTGCCGCCCTTTCTCTTGTAGATCACATTGGTGTCATTGGTATCAGCGTTTACGAAGATGTAGAAACTGTGTCCCAGAAGTTCCATCTGCACGGCGGCGTCCTCGGGATACATCGGCTTGATGTCAAATTTCTTGGAGCGTTCTATGCGGATATCCTCTTCGTCGAAGTACTCGTTCTCAATGTACTCCTTTTTGAAGCTTGCAGCAGCCTGATGCTTGTCGATGAGCTTGCTGCGGTATTTTTTCAGCTGTCTTTCGATGATCTCCTGAGCGAGGTCTATGGAGACATACATATCATTGGATACCTGTTCCGAGCGGATGATATTCCCTTTAACCGGAATGGTGACTTCGATCTTGTGGCGGTCTTTATCGACTGAAAGCGTGACATTGACCGTGGTATCGGGGGCAAAGTATTTATCGAGCTTTCCGATCTTGCTTTCAACGGCTTCCTTAAGGCCTGGTGTGACGTCTATGTTCCTTCCTGTGATGATGAACTTCATGGGCTGCACCTCCTTCGTTACTGTTAGTCGTATCGTCCGTAAGTACAGTATATTATACGGTGACCATACTTATTGTATCACAATTATTCAGACAGATAAATACATCATGTGAATTTTAAGAATTTCAGATCGTATCGGGATCAACAGCTTTGCGATCTGTGGTTAAAAATATCCCTGCGGATTTTGTACCGCAGGGATATCAGTTATTCTGTGTTCCTTTCTTTTATCAGAAGATCCTTCTGACTGCAAGAGGTGTTCTGTAGCCCGCGTTCGAGATAATGATACCGGTCTTGGATGTCGAAGCGTGTACTATCTGACCTCCGCCGATATAGATGGCAACGTGACCGGAGTAGCATACCAGATCGCCGGGCTGCGCATTTGCCAGACCATCTACCGCGGCGCCCTGAGATCTGTCTGCGGCGGAGGAGTGAGGCAGGCCCACACCGAAGTTTGCGTAGACGCTCATTACGAATCCGGAGCAGTCACATCCGTTTGTAAGGCTCGTGCCGCCGTATACATACGGGTTGCCGACAAACTGGCAGGCGAATCCTGCAACTGCCTGTCCGATGGAGCTGGACTCTGTCGTGTATGCGATAGCACTCTTTACCTTGCCGCTGCCGGAGGACTTGGTACCCTTCTTGCGGGCCGCGTTGGCGGCTGCCTGAGCTGCGCGCTCCTTGGCGAGACGGGCTTCTTCCTCTTCCTTGGACTCGGCCTTGACGAATTCGGTGGAGAGCTTTACGTAATCGGTGGACACGTAGCCCTGACCTTCTTCAACGTCAACCTGTACCCAGCCGTCAAGCTCTTCGTGTACAACAAGCTGTTCATCTATGGGTACCAGGCCTATGACCTCGGCATCAAGGGAAGGATCCTTGCGGACTTTAAGAGTTGTGGTAGTGACGGTCGCGATGCGCGTTCCGACCTTGCGGGCCATCTCTATCGCGTTCTCACCGGTGACACAGAATTCACCTTTTACGAAACCTGTTACAGAACCTGACTGGATCTTGTACCAGCCGTTGCTCTCGGTTATGAAAGTACCTACTGAATTGTCATACAGCTTGCCGAGGACCTCATTATCCTCACCGGGGCCGCTTCTGACGTTGACATAACTGTTGGTGTTGACGTCAGCGATGACAAGCGTTCTGAAAAGTGCCTCGTCCTCTTCCTCGGGTGTCGCGGGGTTCTTGCTGTTCATATCAGCTGCGACGGAAGAGAGCGTCTTGGCACCGGTGGCATCCTGAATATCCTTGAGGATTGCATCGCCTACGTTGGAAGCCTTGGGAACCGGCAGATCCTTTATGTCCTTGAGCTCCGTGCCGGCGGGAAGAGTTGTAGCATAGATGGCCATGGCTGTTTCATTCATGCCCTCGGTACCCTGAAGGGTGGAGAGGGAAATCTGATCGCTTGCCATCGTATAGCCCGCGCCTGCGGAAGGAAGGACCGATGTAACCTTATCTGATGCGGCTGAAGCTTCGGATCCGTTACTGAAGAACAGAACTGCGGCTGCTGCGATACCTAATGAAGTTGTGATCAGTGTCGTCTTTTTCATATGTTGTTAATAAAATGTTACAATTGTTACAAACTGATTATTAATATAATCGCGAAATATATATTTGTCAATAGATAATCAGAAAAAATGTAACAATTGTAACAATTTATTCTGTCAATGACGGTTTATGTGGTCTGCGGCTGCAGTGGCGGCATTGGCGCCGTCCGCTGCGGCGGTGACGACCTGACGCAGTCTTTTTTTTCGCGCGTCGCCGGCGACATAGATACCGGGAACCGAGGTTTCGCAATCCTCACCCGCAATTACGTATCCGCCTTCGTCGCACTCTACGATGTCTCTGACGATGGCGGTATCCGGCCTGATGCCGACAGCTATGAATGCCGCTGCAGTACTGAGTTCGGATGTCTCCTTTGTTGCGACATTCTCGAGGAGCAGAGAACTGACCGCCGCCTCTCCGCGGATCTCTTTTACTATGCTGTTCCAATAAACTGTGATGTTGGGAGTGTTCAGCAGTTCTTCCTTTAATATATTGGAAGCGCGGAGTTCGTCGCGTCTGTGGATGAGAGCGACCTTGCTGCAGATGCGCGAGAGATAGATCGCATCTTCCACGGCCACATCACCGCCGCCGATGACCGCTGTTTCCTTTCCGTTGAAGAAACCTCCGTCGCAGGTGGCACAATAGGAAACGCCTTTTCCCATGAAGGTATCTTCGCCCGGAACTCCGAGGGCGGCATGAATCGCACCCGTGGCGATTATGACTGTCTTTGCTTCGTATTCCTCACCGTTGTCAAGTTTTACCCGGTGTGCATCGCTGCCGGGTGTTAGCGATACCGCTTCGCCTTCGATAAAATCGATGGCGAGCTTGTCGGCGTGTTCCCGGAACTTCATTCCCAGATCGAAGCCGTTTATTCCGGGAAGTCCCGGATAATTGTCGACCTCCCAGGTGTTGAGTATCTGTCCGCCGCTGACGGCATTTTTCTCGACGACAGCAAGTGAAAGACCGGCTCTTTTAGCATAAATGGCGGCTGAGAGACCGGCGGGACCCGAGCCTATTATCAAAGTATCCAACATATCGTGCCTCCTGTGATCGTTTCAGTCATGTGCTATAATGGTTACAGATAATCATTCTACACTAAATAAGTCAGTTATGTACAGGGAAAATATTATGGAAGAATATGAAGAAAGAACAGATAAGAATCTGTCGGTGCTTGTAACCGGCGCCTCGAGGGGGATAGGGAGAGCCGTCGCTGAGGCATTTGCATCCCGCGGATACAGGGTTTATATGGCGGGAAACCGCCACGGTGATGAACTGAAAAGCGACGCGATGCACTTTTCCGATGAATACAATGCGGTGTGTGTGCCGTTAGTTTTCGACGTGTCGGATCCGGCGCAGGTAAAACGGGCTTTCGAAGGCATACCCTCACTTGACATAGTGATAAACTGCGCAGGTATCGCCCATTTCGATCTTCTGCAGGAAACGGATGAAGAGGACTGGGGGCGTGTTATAGGCACCAATCTGTCGGGCGCTTTCCTTATTATAAAGAATGCAATTCCTCTTTTGTTAAAAAGTGAGAACGCCAGGGTGATCAATATCTCATCGGTGTGGGGGACCAGAGGCGCGGCGATGGAATCGGCATACAGTGCGTCAAAAGGCGGCCTTGATGCTTTGACCAGGTCAGCTGCGCTGGAACTTGCGCCGGCCGGTATCCCGGTTAACGCTATCGCGTGCGGTGTGATCGACACCGAGATGAACAGGGCACATCTGGATGAGGAAGAACTTGAGGCACTGCGCAATGAGATCCCGGCAGGGAGATTCGGTACTGTGCGGGAGGTGGCAAAGCTTGTCATGCTGCTAATAAAAGCCCCGTCATATCTGACGGGGCAGGTAATAGCATTTTCCGGGGGCTGGCAGGTCTGATGGTTTAGTGTTTTATTCCGCCTTCAATCCGCTTGACAGGGCGGCTGCGGTCTCCATCTGCGCTATGCGCTCTTTGGTGAGGACCGCTTTGTGCGACATGGGATTGACGATAAGGCCGTCGCGTTCACGTATCAGTGAGAGGAGATCCTTCCACTGGAAAGAAGCTCCATTCCATCCTTCTCTTGCAAATTTCCGGGCAAACTCGGGACCATCGGTGAATACGGGAAGGTAGGTCTTCCCGTCGGGCCCTGTCATCATAGGGAACCTGAGCCTGGTCTCGCCAGCTCCGTCGCCTTCGGTTTCCGAACGTCCCTCCTGATGCATGGGTACGATGAAGTGCGAGGAACGGATAAGGGACCACATCTTTGCCTCGCGCGCCTGCAGTATTGCGTCTCTTTTCTCATATCTCACGGGCCATCTGACTTCGGAGAGAAATTCGCAGAGGGCAAAATTGAGAGGCGGGTTGAGCGGCGGCATGTTTTCGTTGCCTGTGATATTCGGAGGAGCCATTATCTGGGATCTGTCTATCCTGGCTCCGTAGTAGCCGTTATCGAGGAGCAGGCGCTCGGCACCCATGTTGTACATGAATTCAAAGAAGCCTGCGACGGGCGGCTCGCCGTCTCCGCCGAAGCCCTGAACGTTAACGCGTCTGTACTGGGATGCAAGTACTGCGGCAACAGAGTGAGCGTATTCGCTCTGCGAATAGACCAGCGCATAACCGTGATCGAGGAAGGGATATCCTGTCGTCAGGTCAATCAGTATCCAGATCTGTGTGGAACTGCGCAGACGGCTTATGATTTCGTTGTAGACTATCCTGCGGTTGCCTTCGAAATCCTGCAGAGTTGAAACCTTATTGAATGATTCCATGGTGGTCAGGAGAAAGATGAGCTCCTGTATATTCAGGAAGCGGATATCATCGGTGCTTATCCTGGGCTCGAAAACCATGGGACCGATCTCGTCCTTGCGCTCGGGTGTGAGAGGATCGGCAAGGACCACCGGCACATGCTCGTTACCTTTTTCATCGCGCACCTTGACGGGGGAGAAGGGCCTGATCATAGGCCATTTTATGGAGGCGTGCTCACTGCGCTGTCTGTCTATTACCGCCTGCTTTTCAGCCTGTTCGCGCTCGGCCTGTTCACGTTCCTGTAATTCTTTTTGTTTATTTTTGTTAAAGCGATCCAGAAAACCCATATTCATCACTCTTTCTTAAATCCAGGTCAAATACAAATCTATATCTTATCACTATTTCCGCGGTTTTACAACAATGAAAAGCATATGGGATAAACTGGAGATTTTTGCGCAAATATATATCATAAAACACTTTCTTTTTTTTCTATGATGTAATAGAATAATTTTCATATATGCACAGAGAGTCATCCGGATCGTTCTGCGTCGGATATCTGTGTAGAAAAATCGCAACTGTTGACTTCATAACATCAGAACGGGGGTAATCATGGGTAGTGATATGCTTGCAATGATCCTCGCCGGCGGCCGGGGAAGCCGTCTGCATGAGCTGACAAACCGGGTTGCAAAACCGGCGGTCTATTATGGCGGTAAATACCGCATAATTGATTTTCCGCTGAGTAATTGTGCCAATTCAGGCATCGATGTGGTCGGCGTTCTTACGCAATATGAGTCAGTGCAGCTCAATTCCTATGTGGCGGCAGGTACCCGCTGGGGATTGGATACCAAAAACAGCGGAGTCTTTGTTCTGACTCCCCGTGAGAAGGCGGATTCGGGGCTGGATGTATACCGCGGTACTGCCGATGCCATCTCGCAGAATATCGATTTCATAGACAGTTACGATCCCGAATATCTGCTTGTGCTTTCCGGAGATCATATCTATAAGATGAATTACGACAAGATGCTGGAGTTCCACAAGCAGCACAATGCCGATGCCACCATAGCGGTCATAGGCGTGCCCATGAAGGAAGCCAGCCGTTTCGGTATCATGAATACCGACGGAAACGGCAGAATAGTTGAATTCGAAGAGAAACCCAAGAAACCGAAGTCCAATCTTGCGTCCATGGGCATCTATATCTTCAACTGGAAGCTTATGCGCAAGATGCTCATCAAGGATATGAAGGATCCGGAATCCAGCCATGATTTCGGAAAGGATTTCATTCCGGTCATGCTTAACGAGGGCAGAACGCTGTGTGCCTGGGAGTTCAAGGGCTACTGGAAGGATGTCGGGACCATAGATTCCCTTTGGGAAGCCAATATGGATCTTCTGGATGACAAGAACCAGCTCAATCTTAACGATCCCACATGGCGCATATATACCGAGGATGCCGCTGTCCTTCCGCAGTATATAGGACCTGAAGCAAAGATCAAACGCGCATATATCACTCAGGGCGTCGAGGTAGAGGGGTCCGTTACCAATTCGGTGCTCTTTACCAATGCAAGAGTCGGCGCGGGCGCAAAGGTCATTGATTCCGTACTGATGCCCGGTGTGGTGGTGGAAGACGGGGCTACGGTGACAAGAGCTCTTGTGGCGGATAATGTCCGGATAGGCAAGGGGGCAGTTGTGGGTAAAAAGAACAGCGAGAATATCCTGCTGGTCGCTGAGGACGTGAAAGGTAAGGAGGGCTAAGCCATGGCAAATAAAGCATTTGGAATAATCACATCGGCCGGCGGCAATTTCCATGTCGAGGGACTGCATGACTACAGGCCTATCGGTGCGTTCTCTTTCCTCGGAAGATACCGCGTCATTGATTTTCCGATCTCGAATATGAGCAATTCCGATATAGACCAGATTCAGGTATATGTGTCATCAAGGCCCAGATCTATCGCAGAGCATATAGGTACAGGAAGGCATTACAACATCAATTCCAAGAGAGGAAAGCTGCAGCTTCTGTTCACGCAGATCAGTAATCCCAATTCGATCTACAATAACAATATTGCAGGCTTCCTCGAGAACTATGAGATAATCGAGCGCATGCATCTGCCTTATGTTGTGATCGCTCCCAGCTATATGGTTTATAAGCAGGATTACGGTAAGCTTCTGGATACTCACATGGACAGCGGCGCTGATATTACGCTTCTTTACCACAGGGTAAATGATGCGAGGGATGCCTTCATCGGCTGCAGTGTCCTGAATCTCAACAAGCAGAAGGGTGTGCTCTCTATCACTCCAAACATGGGCACGTCCAAGGAGAAGAACATCTTCATGGACACCTATATCATGTCCAAGGAGCTCTTCCTGGATCTCGTGAAGCAGGCAAGAATGCTCTCGTCTGTCTACACTCTTGCTGATATCGTATCTGCCAAGGCCTCAGAGCTTGATGTGAGAGGTATAGCCCACAAGGGTGTGTTTGCGGCAATATCGAGCCTGAACGATTACTATAACGCGAATCTCGATCTTCTTGACAGAGACAAAGCCGATGATCTGTTCCGCTCAAACTGGCCGATCTACACCAGAACCACCAATGCCTGCCCCACCAAGTATTTTGACACGGCTGACGTCAAGAAATCCATGATAGCCAACGGCTGCGTTATCGAGGGTGTGGTAGAAAACTCTATCATAGGGCGCGATGTCCGCATCAGAAAGGGAGCTGTGATAAAGAATTCCATAGTTCTCGCATATGCTGAAGTAGGTGAGGGCGTGAGGATAGAAAACACCGTCGTCGACAAATGGGCAAAGATCAAGAACGTCAAGGAGATCGTGGGTGATCCGACGCATCCCGATTATGTGAAGAGGAGCGATAATATCTGAGCCTGCCGGTACAGGAAAAGAAAAGGCACTGCTTTTTGGGGCAGTGCCTTTTTTACTGCTTATAAAACCCCGGCTATCGCATCACTGTAGGGCGGTCTCAGTATACCTTTCGGGGTGATGATGCCGGTTACCAGGCTGTTGTCCGTGACATCGAATGCGGGATTATATACCGAGAAATGGGCATTGTCAGGTGCCATCCGCTCGGAGTACCACAGATCAGTCACCTCTGAAGACTTGCGCTGTTCGATCACTATGTCGTCACCGGTGGGTGTGTGCGGATCTATGGAACTGAGAGGTGCACATACGTAGAAGGGGATGCCATAGTGCTTTGCCAGGATGGCAACACCACTTGTGCCGATCTTGTTCGCGACGTCTCCGTTTGCGGCTACGCGATCGGTGCCGACAAATATGATATCAATCCTGCCTGCTTTCATCAGAGATGACGCCATATTGTCGCAGATGAGGGTGGTTTCGATCCCTGCCTCGGAGAGTTCAAAGGCTGTGAGCCTTGCACCCTGAAGGAGAGGCCTTGTCTCATCGCAGAAGACATGGATATCAAGACCTTTTTCGGCCGCCAGATACATAGGTGCCGTTGCGGTACCGTATCGCACTGTTGCCAGGCGACCAGCGTTACAGTGAGTGAGTATGCCGGAACCGTTTTTAATGAGAGAAAGCCCGTATTCTCCCATTTTTCTACAGGCATCTATGTCCTCGTCGCGAATGGCCAGAGCCTCTTTTTTCAGGGTATCAAGGAGAAATTCCCGGATATCTTCGGGGGCTCCTGATCTTTTTTTATCAGCAGAAGCAAAGGCGGCCGCGGCGGCCCTGTTCATTCGGCCCAGAGCCCATGCGAGATTTACTGCGGTGGGTCTCGAAGAGCAAAGCCTCCGGCTACATTCTGACATGTACGCCCTGAACGAGGCAGGATCGACAGATTTATGACGTTTCATAAGCACATACAGACCCATGGCTGCCGCTACGCCGATGGCCGGTGCTCCGCGCACCCTCAGTGAGGAGATGGCCTCGTACATATCCTCGAGTTCTGTGAGTTCAATGGTTTTTGTCCTGCCAGGCAGCAGCGTCTGGTCTATGATGATAACACCATCCTCTGTTTCGTTTAATGCCACGGTATCGATCGCCGAATAATGCTCCATATATTAAGTCTCCTTTTATAAATTCTTAAGTAAAGAAAAATTCTGTCATAATTTAGCGAAAAAACATAAATCTGCTTGAAATTGTGAAGATTTATGTTAAGATGTTGCAAGGAGTGCTCTGCATTCTTTATTGTTTTATTGTATTTTAACAGAGGAGGAATGAAAAGTGAAGAAGAAAGCATTATCTCTTATCCTGTGCTCCGCTGTGGTGGCCGGATCACTTGCTGGCTGCGGCGGCAGCTCAGCACCTGCGGCAGATGGACCTGTCGCTGATGCCGGACCGGAGGGTAAAACCCTGAATATTTACTGCTGGAACGAGGAGTTCAAGAGCCGTCTGACAGACCACTATCCGGGTTATGTCGTTGTCGACGGTACTCACGGGACGATCGGTGATGTGAATGTCGTATGGAACATCACACCTTCGGACGACAATGCATATCAGAAGAATCTTGATGAGAATCTTCTCAAGCAGGATGGCGCCGCTGCGGATGACAGGATCGATATGTTCCTTGTTGAGGCCGATTATGCTCTGAAGTATGTTGATACCCCTTATACCATGTCCGTTGCCGATCTCGGGATTACAGAAGCGGAACTTGCAAATCAGTATCAGTATACCAAGGACGTTATGACTGATTCCTCGGGAGTTCTCAAGGGCCTTTCATGGCAGGGCTGCCCCGGTGTCCTGATCTACAACCGCGAGGCAGCAGAAGCGGTTCTCGGTTCTCAGGAGCCTGCCGATGTTCAGGAGTTTGTTAAGGACTGGGCGACCTGGAACGATACAGCAGACAAGATGAAGGCCGCCGGCTATAACATGGTCGCCACCGTCAATGATGCATACCGTGTATATTCGAACAATGTATCCGGCAAATGGGTACAGGATGGCAAGATCGTTATCGACAAGAATGTCGAGCAGTGGGTCAAGGATTCCAAGGCGCTCGTAGACAAGGGTGAGACCACGACTGCTGAGCTCTGGTCCGATGACTGGTCCAAGGGCTTCTATCCCGACGGCAAGGTATTCTGTTATTTCGGGCCGGCATGGCTTATCAACTTCAGTATGGCTGCAGATGTAGAGGGCTCCATTGCAAACCAGGGAGGCTGGGGCGCAGTTGAAGGTCCCCAGGGCTTCTTCTGGGGCGGCACGTGGATCTGCGGTGCGACCGGAACAGACAACCCGTTGCTTGTAGCCGATATCATGAGACAGCTCACTACTAATGAGCAGATCATGGCTGACATTGTCAAGAAGGACAGTGATTTTGTAAACAACAAGGCAGCCATGGAGGCTGCGGCTACAAAGGATGAGTATGCATTCGCCGTTCTCGGCGGTCAGAATCCTCTTTCCATGTTCTGTGCCGGTGCCGGTAAGATCGATCTTTCTAATCAGTCCGAATATGATCAGGGCTGTAATGAGGAGTTCCAGCACGCCATGAAGAATTATTTTGACGGCAATGCTGCCACCTATGAGGATGCTCTTGCACTGTTCTATCAGGGTGTCAAAGAAAAATATCCCGAGCTTTCCTACTAGAACTTTACTTTACTGCCTGCCCGGTATATATCGGGCAGGCAGTAATTTTCTTATGAAATTCTTTCGTTCTTTTCTCTGAGGAGCATTGAAGCAGCAGGAGGAGCTTACTGATGAAAAAAGCGAAACGGAGCAAGATCGTAAGCTATAATAAATGGGGATATATATTTTTGATCCCTTTCGTGGTGGTATATCTGGTCTTTCAGCTTATACCGCTTTTTTCTACTATATATAACAGCTTTTTTGAGAATTACCGCTCAGGTCTCAAACAGATAGGCCCTAATTTTGTAGGATTTGAGAATTACAGGACGATCCTCACCAACGGGGATCTCTTAACATATACAAAAAATACTCTGATCATGTGGGGACTCGGCGTTGTGCCCCAGATAATCATTTCGCTCCTTCTCGGGGCGTGGTTTACGGATCCGAGTCTCAGACTCAAGTTCCAGAGATTTTTCAAGACAGTTATATATCTTCCGAACCTGATAATGGCATCTGCCTTTTCCATGCTGTTTTTCACGCTGTTCGCGGACAGCGGCCCCATCAATTCTATACTTATGCAGATGGGCATTATATCCCAGCCCTACACGTTCATGTCCCATGTATGGAGCGTCCGCTTTCTGGTGGCCTTCCTGAATTTTATCATGTGGTTCGGGAATACTACGATACTGCTTATGGCAGGCATGATGGGTATCGATATATCGCTTTTTGAAGCGGCACAGGTGGATGGCGCGAGAGCGGGGCAGGTGTTTTTCAGGATCACGGTTCCGCTTCTGAAACCCATTCTCGTATATGTGTTCGTCACTTCTCTTATCGGCGGTCTGCAGATGTTCGATGTACCGCAGATCCTTACCGACGGAACCGGCGATCCCATGCGTTCTTCCATGACGCTCATAATGTATCTCAACAAGCATCTGTACAGCAAGAACTTCGGCATGGGCGGCGCATTGTCTGTATTTCTGTTTATCATAACCGGTATATTGAGTATGATCGTCTACAGATTTGCAACCGGAAAGAAAGAAGACTGAGGGGTGACGGATATGAATGCTGAGTATATGAAGGAAGAATCAGGTGCAAACGTCCATGTTCGCCGTGCGATCGCTTACACTGTGCTTGTTGTCATATCATTCCTGTGTCTGTTCTGGTTTTATATTCTGATCATAAATGCCACAAGATCCAAGGGCGAACTGACGCAGGGCTTTATACCGTTTCCCTCCAGCCATCTGCTCGATAACTGGAAAGGTCTTATCTCGGGTACTCTGCCGGTGTGGAAAGGTCTGCGCAATTCTCTCGGCATAGCTTTATGCTCGGCGGCGCTCTCTACATACTTTTCTGCTATGACCGCTTACGCGATACATGTATATGACTTTAAACTTAAGAAGTTTATGTTCACGTTTATTCTGATGATCATGATGATCCCAACTCAGGTAACGGCTCTCGGGTTTTTGCAGTTGATCGGTAAAATGAAACTGGATGATTCCTTTATCCCGCTGATCATCCCGTCAATCGCCGCTCCGGCCGTGTTTTTCTACATGAAGCAATATATGGAATCAACGCTGCCGATGGCGCTTGTGGAAGCTGCCAGGATCGATGGCGCAGGTGAGTTCAGGACCTTTAACGGCATAGTGATTCCTCTGATGAAGCCCGCTATTGCTGTTCAGGCGATATTCACCTTTGTTGCCAGCTGGAACAATTACTTCACACCTGCGCTCGTGCTGCACACGGATACCAAGAAGACATTGCCCATCCTGATCGCCCAGTTAAGATCCGCTGACTGGCTGAAATTTGATATGGGTCAGGTCTATGTGATGATCGCTTTTTCTATCTTCCCGGTAGTTGTGATGTATCTGATCCTTTCCAAATATATCGTGGCAGGTGTTGCTCTCGGATCGGTAAAAGGTTAGGCGTTTCTGAAAAGAAAACCCCGGACATGAGAAAACCCCGGACATGAGAAAACCCCGGACATGAGATTTATCATGCCCGGGGTTTATCTCCGGGAGTGCGCTTATCAGTGAAGGAATCTGAAGGACAGGATACTGACTGTGCCGCTCCCTGCCCAGGTCAGATACAGAGGAAGAACTCCGAATACAGGTGAGAAGCTGCACTCATTTTCTACCCATACATTGGTGGAACTGAGATCTATGGTCCCCAGAACTTCGCCGTTCAAAGATGTCCTTATCTCCATTTTGCCGTTGTGATAACCCCTGGTCTTAATCGCTATTCCTGTAATGCCGTTCATGTCAAAATACTTGAAGCCGGCAACGCTTCCCTGCGTCATTCCGCTTATGAAGCTTTCGGTCTGCTCACCGCCCGGCTCCTGTTTTATCATAGGCTTTGTTGATTCGACATAAATATTCTGATCAGGTGCGAAGAGATTGCAGGCGATGTAAGCGGGATATTCTCCGATATCGGTGAGAGGAGAACCGTTCAGGCCGCAGGAAGTCATTTCAGCCTGAACTGCCATACCGTCCGCCGTAAAGGTCAGACGCTCTGCGCAGCCCTGCCTGCTGTACCAGGTGCCATTGGTGTGGCGGTGGTAGAAAATATACCAGCGGTCGTTTATCTGCACCATGCTTCCGTGGTTGTTGGCTCCGCCGGCGGTGGGCTTGTCGGCCGGTTTGTAAGAGTCTATATGCAGATCGCAGTTGCTCACCAGTACGCCGCCGTAGTTGTAGGGGCCCTCAGGGGTGTCGGATATTGCGTAGCAGAGCTCGTGCATGACTTCTGAGGAATAGATGAACCAGTATCTGCCGTCTTTTTTGCGTATGGAGGGAGCCTCAAAAAACGCATGTCCCTCATAAGGAGTTCCGGCGCTGTATTCGCTGCCCGGGGCTACGATCACGGGGGCTTTTTCGACGGTAAGCATATCTGATCCCAGAACGGTCAGCATGGCGCCTGAACGTGATTTATCCCCGCGCCCGCAGAAGCCCGTGAACAGATAGACTTTTCCGTTTTCGGTCAGGACGCCGGGATCAAACTGAGGCTCGTCGCCCGCCTTGTCCCCGAGCTTTGTCCCGTCGGGATAGTGAACATAACCAAGAAATTCGTATTTTCCCGCGGGTGTGTCACAGACAGCAACCGATACAACAGAGACCTTGTCAAGAACATAATAGAGATAATAGCGTCCATCGGTGCCTTTCGTTACATCAGGTGCATAGAGGCACATGCGTCCGTCGCGGTTGTACGGATCGTTGGTCTTGTCGTAGATGACACCCTCATAACGCCAGTTGCCCAGGTCATTTACGGGAGCCGACCAGCATACATAGTTGCCAAGGCAGAATACCTGACCGTCGTACTCGTCATGTGATCCGTATACATACACTCTGTCGTCGAATACATAGGGCTCTCCGTCCGGAATATATTCCCAGGCCGGAAGATAGGGGTTGACTGCCTGCTTTCTGCCGGAGGGAGAAAGCCTGATACCGCCCTCGATACCCGGACGAGCACCGCCGCCGGTGAACACAATCTCGTTAGGTTCTTTTGCAGAGTAGGGTTTCCACAGGGGCAGCGGGTTTCCGTCGGAGCCTTTACCATTGGGATCACCGGTCTTGATGAAACTGGCAAACTCGTCGCACATCACTCTTGCGAGATCATAGTGTCTGCCCGTAAAGGGCCGCCAGCACTTGGAGAGAGTCTCAAAAAAGAACCATAGATCCGCTGAATGGAAGGTACCGGGGTGATCCCAGCCGGGGATATCCGGATCAAAGCGGTAGTAGAAATGCTTCTGCTTGCTGCCTCTTTCGTCAGCGTCCGCAAAGGTGCTCTTGACTGAGGTCTCGACGATATTTTCGCCGTCAAAGAAGAATTCATCAGAGGTGTTTCCGGCCATTATGGGCGCATCGGCGCAGTCTCCTTCAATGATGCGGGCGATCGGATCCTTTGTGCAGAATCTGCCGTCGATGATCGGGAACATGCGCTGGTTGCCTGCCGAAATGAATTCGTTGTACTTTTCCAGAAGAGTCTTTGAATCGATGGCACGGGCCTCCTCAAGACCCGATACACCAAGGAATTCAAAGAATTTTTTGCCCTGTTCCTCCGCCTCTTTAAGGGTCATGGGATTGAAGATCGCGGAATCATCTCTGGGATTTCTCATCATTCCGCTGAGAATAACCGCACCCTTTATGATCCCGCGGTTATCGTCATTTACAAACTGGTGCATGACGCTTCCGCCGCCCGCAGACTGGCCTGCGATAGTTATCCTGTCCGGATCTCCTCCGAAGGCGGCGATATTTCTGTGAACCCAGTGAAGACCTGCAGCCTGATCGAGAAGACCGAAATTCGAAGGAGCCTCGGGGGCTTCGGATGTGATGTCGGGGTGCGCAAGATAACCGAAGGCGGCAAGACGGTAAGCGATGCTGACAACCACGATGCCGCGTCTTGCGATGCGTTCCCCGTCAAATTCCATTTCCGCAGTATAACCCCACTGGAAACCTCCGCCGAAGTACCATACCAGGACAGGCAGCTTCTCGTCCGCTTTTTTGGCGGGGGTCCAGATATTCAGGTAGAGACAGTCTTCGCTCATGGGGATCTCGGGATCCACGTGCCACTCCCTGCAGTAGATGTCATCACCCAGACCGGGAGTGTCCTGCATTGAGATCGGACCGAAGCTGTACGCCTCGCGCTCACCCTCCCAATCAGGGCAGGGCATGGGTGCGCGCCAGCGGTTTTCGCCGACAGGCGGCGCTGCAAAGGGTATGCCCTTAAAGGAGGTGATCCTTGGATCGGCTGCGGGAAGACCGCGGAGGATTCCGTTTTCGACTTTTACAGATCTCAGCATTTTGACTCCTTTCTGTGCGTGATATTATGATGTGTATGAAACGCAAAGCACGGCATTTATCATACGAGAGTGTTCACAACCATGCTTTGGACTACGGATTCATAATATCATAAGAAGTTATTTTTGCAAATTGTTTGACGAGTTAAACGGTTGGTTATATAATTACTATTGTTTGTTAACGTTTAACTATACGGGTGAATTGCATGGTTACATTAAAGGATATAGCTGCAATATGCAATGTGTCTGTGGCAACTGTTTCCAATGTCATAAACGGCAAGGGAAAAACCAGCGACAGGACTGCCAAGATGATAATGAGGGTTGTGGAGGAAAAAGGTTACAGGCCCAATGCCATGGCTCGCGGGCTTCGCATGAGACGCACAAATATGATCGCGGTCATTGCCGAAGATCTCGCACAGTTTAGCACGCCTCCCATAGTTTCCGGCATAATGCGCTGCTGTGAGGAGAACGGCTACTCTGTCATTCTGCATAACCTCAGGCTGTACGACCGCTGGTCGGATACGTGGTACAACCAGGAAAAAGAATATCATTCCATTCTCGATCCGGTACTGCAGGATGTGCAGTATGCCGGGGTTGACGGAGTTATCTATCTGGCGGGCCACGCCAGAAACATCCGCGTAGAGCCTGAGATCCCGCCGATCCCGTGTGTTATGGCTTATGCATATCCGACATCGGAATATGTGCCGTATGTGGTCATAGACGAAGAGAACAGTGCCCGGGAGATGACAGAGTACATTATTTCAAAAGGCCACAGGAAGATCGGTTTCATAGGCGGAAGATATGATAACGTCCATACCAAGAGCCGTCTCGAAGGCTATCAGCGCGCTCTTTTTGAGGCGGGCATACCCTGCGATCCGAATCTGATCTATTACGGTAACTGGGACAGGGAATCGGGATATGAAGGTGCGAAGAAATTCATGGAAATGGGCGTTACGGCCTGCTTTGCGATAAGCGACAGAATGGCCGGAGGCGTATATGATTATCTTATCGAGAAGGGCCTAAAGGTAGGAGTTGATATGTCTGTCGCGGGATTTGATGATCAGATAATCGCATCCTATCTGAATCCTTCGCTCACGACCATGGAGATACCGCTGCATGAGATCGGAAGAAGATCGGCAGCACTTTTAGTGGATAAGATCACGGAAAAAGATGGAGAGAAGGCTGACGAAGAGCATAAAAAGGGCGCTGTGATCAAGATGCCGTGCAGCTTCATCGAGAGGAATTCTGTATCAGAGATATAAACGACATCGGAGGTTTTTTTCGCAATAATGAGTGATGAACGTGTATTCCAGGACAGGTTGTCCTGGCACTATGACGAATTAAAATGGTTATACGGTGAATTGTATCACAGTGATGAGCATGCCTTTGAGTACTTTGTATCTGTACTCAGAGATGCGTATCTGTCGAGACCGGATGTGCTCATAGAGCGCGATGAGAGCAGGGAGTTTGACGCTGACTGGTACAAGAAACCCGATATGATAGGCATCCAAATGTATGCCGAAAACTTCGGAGGTGATCTGAGGGGTGTCTGCAAGCATCTTGATTATGTGGCTTCGTGCGGAGTAAAGTACATTCATCTGATGCCGCCGTATGATTGTCAGGAAGGCAAAAATGACGGCGGTTATGCTGTGTCCGATTACAGAAATGTCAGAAAGAGCCTCGGGACAACGGAGGATCTTTCCCTTCTTGTGGAGGAATGCCATAAGCGCCGGATATGTGTGTGTCTTGATCTGGTAACCAATCATACCGGTGACGAACACGAGTGGGCCAGGCTCGCAAAGGAAGGGAACAGGGATTATCAGAACAGATATTTCATGTATGATGACTGGTATATCCCGAACCTTTTTGATGAGACGGTTCCTAACACCGTGCCGCAGATGTCGCCGGGAAATTTCACATGGTGTGAGGAAGCCCGGAAAGTGGTAATGACCACTTTCTATCCTTATCAGTGGGATCTGAATTATCAGAATCCGACCGTGTTCAATGACATGACGTCGGAGCTTCTGTATATATGCAATCTTGGCGCTGATATCGTGCGGCTCGATGCTATCCCTTATATATGGAAATCGCTTGGGACCGACTGCCGCAATCTCCCGCAGGTCCATACGATACTTCGCATGATGAGGATGGCTGTAGAGATAGTGTGCCCGGGAATCCTGCTCATGGGTGAAGTCACGATGGATCCGGGAAATGTGATGCAGTATTTCGGAACCTATGATAAGCCGGAGTGTCATATGCTGTGCAACAGCCTGACTATGGCGGGTATCTGGAATTCGGTAGCGACGATGGATGTGCGGCTTTTGAAGCACCAGATGGAAAGCTTTAACAATGCGGCCAAAGATCATGTTTTTCTGAATTATCTGCGCTGCCACGATGACATTTCCTGGTATCTGGATTTTGATTACCTGAGGCAGCTCGGAATAGAAGAGGATGCCCACAAGAATTATCTGAATGAGTATCTGAAGGGCTCCTGGCCGGGTTCCGTATCAAAGGGGGCAGTCTTCGGAGATCACACGAGGCCTGCAAATGCCGGAATCTGCGGAACAACTGCCTCTCTGTGCGGCATAGAGACCGCTGCAGAATCGGGTGACGCTCAAAAAATGGAGGATGCTGTGCGTCTGGACATCATGCTTCACGCCTATATCCTGACACTGAGCGGCATCCCGGTCCTGTACAGCGGGGATGAGGTCGGACAGCTCAATGACAGATCTTATGAAAACGATCCTGACAAAAAAGACGATCCCCGCTATATCCACAGGGGAAAGTTCAATTGGGCCTCTCCAAAAAGGAGGTTTGAGAAGGGCACTGTTGAGGAAAAGATCGCAGGGGCGTTAGCTGTGATGGAGACCATACGGCAGGGGCACAGGGTGTTCGATTTCGGTGCCGATGTATGGATACTTGAAACCTGGAATGATAAGGTCCTGGGAGTCGGCCGCTATTACAACGGGGAAAAGCTGCTCGCTTTATTCAACTTCGGCGACAGCCGTGAAATAGCGTGGATCGATGAGGCGGAGCCATATACGGATCTGTTTACCGACAGATTCATGGAGGCTAAGGCTGTTGAATTACCGGCTCGCGGCTTTGTATGGATGGTAACCACGTTCTGATTATACATTTTCCGCAATGTAGAAAAACGGGAAGGGCATGGAGATGGACAGGATATTCGGAGCGTTAGAGGCCGGCGGTACCAAGATGGTGTGCGCCTTTGGCGATGAGAACGGAAACATTCTTGAGCAGCAGTCAATACCGACTACGACACCCGGGGAAACGATGCCGCGGGTGCTGGATTTCTTCAGGAAAAAGGAGATATCCGCGATAGGCGCAGGATGCTTCGGACCCGTGGATGTGAGAAAAAACTCCCCGGCCCGGGGTACTATCCTTGATACGCCAAAGCTTGCCTGGCGGGGATACAATATTGCAAAGACCCTGAGTGATGAACTGCGTGTGCCTGTGGGCATAGATACGGATGTGAACGGCTCGCTTCTGGGTGAGGTGACCTATGGCACAGCCAGGGGACTGACGGACGTCGTCTATATCACCATAGGAACCGGTATCGGAGCCGGAATAATGTCAGGGGGCAAGCTTATACACGGAATGCTGCATCCTGAAGCGGGACATATGCGTCTGGCAAGGGTAAAGGGTGATGAATATGCAGGAAAATGTCCGTATCATTCGGAATGCTTCGAAGGTCTCGCTGCGGGACCGGCGATAGAAGAAAGATGGGGGAAGCCCGCAAGAGAGCTCGCAGGCAGGTCTGAGGTGTGGGAACTTGAAGCAGAGTATATCGCCCGTGCGATAACAACTCTTGTCATGGTCTTAAGCCCTGAGCGGATCATCCTCGGCGGAGGAGTGATGCATCAGGAACAGCTGTTTCCGCTTATAAGGGATAAGGTTATAAGAGAGATAGGCGGATATATAAGAACAGACAGATTATCTGATATTGACAGCTATATCGTGCCCGCGTCCCTGAATGATGATCAGGGAATAATGGGTGCTGTGAAGCTGGCTATAGACGCATACGAAGAATCGATTACCGATTAACACAATAACGTTACAATGAATGGAAATGTGTATCCGGGGGAGGCTGCATGTCTGAAACCCAGAAAAGCATAAAAGAACTGCGGGAGTTATTCTCAGGCGCCGGACTTGACTTTGACGAAGTCAGGGCAGGAGGCTTTGACTCTTATCAGCTGACTGAGATCACGAAGGGACTTGAATCCGGTGTGGATGTAAAGGCTTATCTTGATCCTGAAATGCCATGGACCGAGATGGAGGAGTACAGGCTGGAGCTCGAGCAGGGAGTTGATCTCTCGGAGTACAGGAGCAAAGGTTTTTCTACGGGAAGGCTCGCACAGATAAGACAGGGACTGGTACAGGGTGTGGATGTGAGCATTTATGCCAGAATGGACTATCTTTCCGAGCAGATGAAGGAGATCAGGGAGGGACTGGCTGAAGGACTTCCCATTATGTTTTATAAGGATCCCGCGTTCAACTACATGCAGATGGCCGAGATCAGGAAGGGTCTGGCGCAGAATGTCGATATCTCCAAATACGCCAGACCCGACATGTCATACAGAAAGATGCGCGCCGTGCGGGAAGCCCTGGCAAAAGGGGTCCTTCTTGACGAGGAGATCATTGAGAAATATGAGGCCGGTGTGATAGACCAGATCGCGGAGGCAAAAAATGACAGAGTCGACATTATGCCTTTTGCAAAGGACGGGTATGATGCCGAGCAGCTCGAGGAGATCAGACATGCGCTGGTCTCCAGAAATAAGGAATTTATGAGGCTTTTGAACAAGCAGTACCGCGGAGAGAGTCTGAGGGAGATACGTCTCGGGCTTGAGGCCGGAGTAGATGTGACGCGTTACGCATCCATTGAGTATTCGTGGGAGCAGATGAGAGAGATACGTCTTGGGCTTGAGGCAAGAGTCAATACCAAGGTATATGAGAAACCCCTTTATAACTCGCGCCAGATGAGGGAGATAAGAAAGGGTCTTGAGGCCGGCCTTGATGTGAGTTACTACACCAGCATGGTATATTCTTCCAGGGAGATGAGGCTCAGGAGACGTGCCATCGAAAACGTGATGAGACAGAAGGACCAGATGCAGTCTGATATCGGGAAGGCTCTGGATGGCGTAGGTCACGGGATCAATACATCGGATGTGACCGCTGTTCAGTCAAAGACCGATGAGGAAAAAATAAAACCAGGCAGACCGTTTGTCACGATCTCTGATGACGGTCTTGAGGCCGATATCTATATACCATTCAAGGTAGGACAGACAGAGTACACTGTTGAGAAAGTGATGGAGGTAATAAACCGCAGCAGTATCAAATATGGCTTGGATCATAAGGCAATAGCCCAGCTTGTGGAGAAGAAGCTCTACAACAGGCATGTCAGGATCGCAAGGGGAGAAGCGGCAATACCCGGAAAGGGAGGCTGGTATGAGTATGACTTTGATACAAGCGTGCCTTCACAGCCTTTGGCCATGCCCGACAACTCGATAAATTATGAGGAAATGAAGTTCTTTGAACTTGTGAGTTCGGGACAGAAAGTGGCGGTATATCATGAGGCCGAGTTCGGGAATGAGGGACGCAATGTGCATGGAGAGGTCCTCCCGGCTGTAAAGGGAAGGGAACTCCCTATCCTTAAGGGCTATGGCGTCATGATGATGGAGGACAGGAAGAGCTGGTGCGCAACTGTCTCGGGTGAGATACGGCTGAAGAATTATGAGATAACGGTGCGTCCCATAGCGACGCTTGAGGATGCAAATGATCCCGATGCCTTTTATGAATTTCCGGGGAGCGTTCTGATAACAGGTAATGTGACAGTCGGTGTTACGGTAAAAGCGAAGGGCGATATAATAGTAAGAGGCAAGGTGGACGGGGCAAGGCTCGACACCGACGGAAACGTCTGTGTGGTGGGCGGTACGACCGGAATGTCGGAGAGGTCGCTGATACGGGCAGGCGGAAAGGTGTCCATAGCAACTATCTGCGATACGGATATCAGAGCCGGCGGCAATATAAATGCCAATCATATCATGGATTCGAATCTCGTGACCAGCGGGCGTGTAAACGTTGCCGGTCAGCGCGGCTCCATAAGCGGCGGAGAGATACAGGCTCAGAAGGGTCTCTCCTGTGCGGTACTGGGAAGCATGCAGGCAAAGCGCACTATAGTGCAGCTCGGAGCCACCGGCGAACTGAATTCCCGATATCAGAACTGTCTTAAGAGCCTAAGCAAGGTAGAGTCGGAGATAGTGCTTCTGCGTAATGAGAGAGAGCGTATAAACGGTCAGGCCAACAACGCCATCAAGACGCAGAATCAGATCAAGGTCGGTCAGACTCTTACCATTAAGGAAAACGAAGAGAACGAGCTGATCCAGGAACGCGCAAGGCTGGAAAACGATATCCAGAACGTTTCCGGTGCAAAGGCAAGGATTTCGCATGTGGCATATGCCGGATCTGTTATAATAATTGACGGTCTGGCTAAGCAGTTGAATTCGGACATAACTGACCCTAACGGGCTGCTGTTCAGAAAGGACGGCAATGCAAAGGTGGCTTTCACCCGCAATCCGTCAGAGGGTGATTATTGATAACGGTCTGACAGAGGAAGGATCATGAATAACAGAAAAGGAAACATTCTGATAATAGACAACACCAGCAGGAGCAGAAATCTTTTAAAGGATTCGCTGAGGGATCATTTCAATTGCTTTGATGTTGATTCGGGAGAAAAGGGACTGAAGGTTGTCAAGGAGGTCGGCAACCGCCTGTCAGCGGTCCTTATCAATCTGGTCATGAGCCGTGTAAGCGCGGCGACCATACTGACCGAGATGAATAACCTGAAGCTGATTCCGGGACTTCCGGTTATCGTCCTGATACCCGCCAAAACAGCCGACGAAGAAACGCGGTTTTATCAGCTGGGTGCTGTGGATGTCATCCATAAGCCCTATGATCCCACATCTGTCGTAAGACATATCAAACGTGCCATAAGTATGCAGGAGAGGCTGAAAAAGGATTCCACCGGAGCTGATCCGGTTACCGTCCTCTCGAGGATGATACTTGAGCAGAGCCGCTCAATGGAGAAGCTAAGGGATAACAACAACCATATAGTTGACGCGATATGCACGATAGTTGAGCTGAGGCATCTGGAGTCGGGCTTCCACATGCAGCGGATAAGGGAATTCACTCGCATTCTTGCCTCGCTTGTATTGAACAATTATCCGGAATACAAGATCACTCCCGATAAGATAGATATTATCGTACAGGCAGCCGCATGGCATGATATAGGAAAGATCGTAATCCCCGATTCCATCATTTTAAAGCCCGGAAAACTCACTTCGGATGAGTTTGACGTCATGAAATCCCATACTACCCGCGGTGCCGAGATCCTTGAGACCATGCTTGACAGGGAGGATACGGAACTGTTTTCGATCTGCTCCGATGTCGCCAGGCATCACCATGAGAAGTTTGACGGCGGAGGCTATCCTGACAAGCTGGTGGGTGATACGATCTCTATGCCCGCTCAGATCTGCGGTCTGGCCGATATCTATGACGCTCTGAATTCCGACAGGTCATACAAGTCCGCAGTTGCACCGGACAGGGCGTTTGAAATGATAATAGGCGGTGAGACCGGTGCGTTCAATCCCAAACTGCTCAACTGCTTTAAGATGGGAAGGGCAGAGCTTGAGGGCTACGCAATAAGGACCAGGCAGGAGGAAAAAGCCCAGCAGGATAACTGATGTATGCATCTTGACAAGGGAGCATGTCAGGCATATAATATTAATGTTGCGCGTGCGTAGCTCAGCTGGATAGAGCGTCTGGCTACGGACCAGAAGGTCGTGGGTTCGAATCCTGTCGCACGCATCCCAAGGAAAATGGCGTAACCACAAGGGTTTACGCCATTTTTTCATGTCTGAGACGCGTCGA
>JAILGA010000138.1 GCA_024697225.1 Lachnospiraceae bacterium | reverse complement strand
CCGGAAAAGGCGGAATTCTATAATTATACCCGCTCTCTGGACGCCCTGAAGGAGACCTTCTCCGGCGGCAAAAAGACAATCGTCCTCGACAAGGACTCGGAGCTGGCAAAACTGTTGTACGGAAATGTAGAATAAGCTCAGTTCCCGCACAGTACAGACCCGATGTCACACAGATCGACAAAAGCAAATAAACGAAAATTTATAGTGCCTGCCGTAATATCGCTTGTCGCGATACTTGCGGCAGGCATTGCTGTCGGGCTTATGCTTAACCGCGACGGGATACAGCCACCCGCAGCGAATGAAACCTCCGCAGATACGTATCCTTCAATATTTGAGACAATCGAAGAATCGGAATTTCCATCTGCTTTGTCCTCCGACAGCACTGCCCGCGATATCGGAGAGGAGACATCCGCAAACGGGACCGAAACTATCAGCGAAGAAAAAAACATTCATAAGACAGGTTCAGCTGAAATCACAGAGGATAATAATGATACAGACTCCTCTGATGAAGAGACATTGCAGGAAAAAAGCGCATCCGAAGACGACGCATCCGAACCGGCAGACAATAAATCCGCTGACAACAAGGATTCAGACGACAAATCTACGGACAATAAATCCGTTGACGACAAAAATACAGACGACAAAGCTGCGGACAACAAATCTGCTGACGACAAAGGTACAGGCAACAAAGATGCAGTCGACAATAATACAGACGACGCTGCAGACGATTCAGCCCCGCAGGATGAACCGGCAGCCCCCAGCGAGGGGCAGACAACCGGACAGGCCGGCACGGACACTGAAAGCGGTTCCTTCTGCATAGTCATAGACGCCGGGCATCAGGCAAAAGGCAACTCCGAGAAGGAACCGGTGGGGCCGGGTGCCGGAGAGATGAAAGCCAAGGTATCATCAGGCACAGCCGGGAAGAGCAGCGGCCTGGCAGAATATGAGCTGACGCTTCAGGTCTCCCTCAAGCTGCAGCAGGCTCTTGAAGCCGCCGGATACCGCGTCATCATGGTGCGCACAACCAATGATGTCAACATAAGCAACAGTGAGCGCGCCGCCGTCGCCAACGATAATCACGCCGATGCCTTCATAAGGATCCATGCAAACGGCAGTACCAACACCTCTGTCAACGGAGCCATGACCATCTGCCCCACTCCGAACAATCCTTATTGCCCGGAGATATACAGCGCAAGCAGACTGCTGTCGGACTGCGTGCTCAACGCCTATACCGCAGAGACCGGCGCCAGATATGAGAAGGTCTGGGAGACGGATACCATGAGCGGCATAAACTGGTGCAAGGTTCCCGTTACGATCCTCGAGATGGGTTATATGAGCAATCCCGAGGAGGATGTAAAGATGGCATCCGAGGATTACCAGGCAAAGATAGTAGCCGGAATCGTCAAGGGAATCGGGGATTATTTCGCGAAACGATAAAAGGACTGCGGCATAATTGCCGCAGTCCCGTCAATATCATAAAGGTCTGTCAATACTGCTTTCGCAGTGCTGTTCTCATATGTCTCTATACTCTGAAAAACGTGCTCAAAAGTCCTCTGCCAAGGCTCGCTCCCACATTGCCGCCCAGGGTCTTCCCGAATTTTCCGAACTTACCGCCCACGGATTTTCCGACCTCGCGGCCCACGGTCCCGGCAACGGTGGAGCCTACAGATTTTACCGCACGCTTTTTAGCGGTAGAAGTCTTCTGTTTCTCGCGTTCAGCGTCACGTGCCTGTTTCTCTGCGGCCTTCTGCGCTGCTCTTTCCTCAGCCGCGGCCTGCTTTTCGGCCTCCTTCAGTGCGGCCTTCTCCTCCGCGGCAGCCTGCCTGTCGGCCTCCTCCTGAAGTCCCATTCTCTGGAGGAATTCATAGGCTGAATCCGGATCGTATGCCTTGGAATACTTGCTGTAGAGCAGGGATGACTTGATCGTGCGCTCACGATCGGCATCACTCACACTGCCGAGCCTGCACTGCGGAGGTAGTACCGCTATGCGCTCGCATATTCCGGGTGTGCCGTCATCATTCAGGAAGGAGACAACCGCTTCTCCGGTTCCCAGTCCCATTATGGTCTCATAGGTATCAAAGGCGGGATTCTCCCTGAAACTCATGGCCGCCGCTCTGACCGCCTTCTGTTCCGCGGGTGTATAGGCGTGCAGCGCATGCTCGATCTTGTTGCCAAGCTGCGCAAGAACGCCGTCGGGGATGTCCCTGGGGTTCTGGGTGCAGAAATAGACGCCCACGCCCTTGGAACGGATGAGCTTCACAACCTGTTCGATCTTGTCCATGAGAGCCTTGGGTGCATCGTGGAAGAGAAGATGCGCCTCATCGAAGAAGAACACCATCTTGGGCTTGTCCAGATCTCCTACCTCGGGCAGATTCTCAAAGAGCTCGGAGAGAAGCCAGAGAAGGAAGGTGGAATAGAGCCTGCCGTTGTTGATGAGGCTTTCCGAATCCAGGATGTTTATCACTCCCTTGCCGTTTTCAGTGGCAAACCAGTCGGAAATATTGAGTGCGGTCTCGCCGAAGAAGGTCTCGCCGCCCTCGAGCTCGAGCGCCACAACAGCCCTTAATATG
Source organism: Lachnospiraceae bacterium (assembly GCA_024697225.1). Lineage (GTDB taxonomy): Bacteria > Bacillota > Clostridia > Lachnospirales > Lachnospiraceae > Butyrivibrio. The sequence goes on along the minus strand of JAILGA010000138.1, from coordinate 6,592 downwards.
GTATTTATGGATGCCTTGGCGATGTTTCCGTACTCCTCGCCGTATTCCTTGTTGTGCTCGGCTACATGGGTGAGCAGTGCCTTCAGATCCTTGGTATCCACAAGCAGCAGATCGTTGTCATCCGCGATCTTAAAGGCTATGGTCAGAAGAGACGACTGAAGCTCGTTCAGGTTCAGTATCCTGGAGAGCAGGAGCGGTCCCATCTCCGATATAGTAGTGCGAAGAGGTATGCCCTTTTCACCGAAGATATCCCAATATGTCACCGGGAAGCTTCTGAAGCCGAAGCCGTACTCGTTAAGCGAGAATTTTTCTACACGGCTCTGCATATCGGCACTGTCTGTTCCTGGCTGCGACATGCCGGCGATATCGCCCTTCACGTCGGCCATGAACACCGGAACCCCCAGATCGCTGAAAGATTCTGCCAGGACCTTCAGCGTGACTGTCTTACCCGATCCCGTAGCACCCGCGATAAGTCCGTGTCTGTTCGCCATCTGAGGAAGGAGAAAAGCGCCCGCCCCGTCACTGTTATTGCCGACCCATATTTCACCATCTACCAGCATGTTGAAAACCCTCCTTTTCGTTTATCGACACCGTCTGCTCATATGACCCGACAGATGTGCATCATCTATTACCATCTGTATGCCTTAAAGCCGTCATTTCTCATTATACAGGTTATCGTGGCGCTCTGCCACATTGATTCAGTTAAAATCTCCGTCCCGCAGAGGCTCGCCGCGTTCAAGATCTCTTGATGCGGTGCGGCCCAGCACCTCCTCAAGTCTTGCGGGAGACAGTCCATATCCCGGCCTTATCGATCTGATATTCTCATCCGTCAGTACAGTACCTGCGGGGATATCCTTTACAACAAACAGGGATCTTGACAGCGCCCGCTCCGTCTCCTGCTTATCCGTAAGTCTGTATACGTCTGAGCCCAGGGCCTTCTCAGTGATCCTGATCTGCCGCACCATGTCGGCAAACTCCTCCGGCTCCATTGAGAATGCCGCATCAGGCCCGCCGTCCGAGCGTCTCAGTGTCATGTGTTTTTCCACCATCACGGCACCAAACGCTGTAGCTGCGACAGGCACTGTTCCGCCCGGTGTGTGATCCGAGAGACCATACAGCACGCCGTAATCCTTTCCAAGCCCCGGCATCATGCGCAGATTTACATCCTCATAAGGAGTGGGATATGCCGATACACATTTGAGCAGTATGATATCATCATTGCCGGCCGCTCTGCAGGCGTCAACCGCAGCCTGTATATCTTCGGCATGCGCTATACCCGTCGCGAGTATCACCGGCTTTTTCTTCGAGGCGGCATATCTGATAAGCGGAACATCCGTGATCTCAAAGGACGCTATCTTGTACGCAGGCATGTCCATCTCTTCCATGAAATCTATGGCGGTGCGGTCAAAGGGCGAAGAAAAGCATGCAAGTCCGAGCTTCGCTGCCTCCTCCATGATCTCAGGCTGCCAGTCCCAGGGAGTATACGCCTCCCTATAGAGATCGTACAACGTTCTGCCATCCCAGAGAGTGCCGCGGTTCAGCCTGAAATACTCCTTGTCGCAGTCAATGGTTATCGTATCCGCCGTATAGGTCTGCAGCTTTATCGCATCGGCTCCCGCCTCCGCCGCGGCATGTACAAGCTCAAATGCCCTGGCTTTATCGCCGTTGTGGTTGCCGGACATCTCGGCAACTATATAGACCGGCGCCCCTGCACCCAGCTTTTTATCTGCGATCATGATCTCTTTATCAGACATCAGAGGTTCTCCTTATACCACTCTATGGCAAGCTTTATACCCGCTCTGAAATCATAGGACGGATCGTAGAAAAGTTTTTCCCTGGCCTTGGAAATATCCGCGTTGGAATCACGTATGTCACCTGCTCTTGGCGGTCCGTATATCGGTTCCACCTCCATGTCAAGCGCCTCGCAGAGATCGTTGTACACATCGATCAGGAATTCCCTTCCGCCTGCGCCGATATTGTATGCCTCTCCGGCAGCGTCGGATGATGCGAGGCATGCTCTCAGATTCCCCTCGACGACATTGTCAACATATGTGAAATCCCTGCTCTGTCTGCCGTCGCCGTTTATTGTCGGTCTCTCGCCGTTCATGAGCTGCTTTAAGAACTTCGGTATTACCGCAGCATACGCCCCGTTTGGATCCTGTCTCTTTCCAAATACATTGAAGTATCTGAGGCCGTAGGTATCGAGATGATAGAGCTTAAAATACAGCTTTCCGTATTCCTCGTCCGCACGTTTTGTCAGAGCATAGGGCGATAGCAGATTTCCCTCGTTGCCCTCCTGCTTCGGAAGCTTTGTTGAATCGCCGTATACTGAACTGGAGGAGGCGTAGACGAACTTCAGGACGCCGGCCTGTCTTGCCGCCTCCATCATATTTACAGTGCCGCGGATATTGTTCTCCTCATAAAACAGCGGCATCTCTATACTCCTCGGAACGCTCCCCCAGGCGGCCTGATGCAGCACGTAATTCACTCCCTCACATGCACTTCTGCAGGCGTCGAGATCCCTTATGTCCGCCTCGATGAAAGTAAACTTCGGGTTGTCAAGAAACGCCTCGATATTCTTTTTATATCCTGTAGAAAGATTGTCGAAGCAGCGCACCTCATAGCCGAGCCCAAGTATCGCCTCGCACAGGTTCGAACCTATGAACCCGGCACCGCCTGTCACCAGAAAAACGCTTCCCTCGGGAAATGTAAGTTCCTTATAGCTCATGTCACCCCTCCTTCATCCTGTATATATCTTTATCTGTTCCAAAATGACACTCCCGGATCAAACATCTCCGGCCCTGTCTGATCACTGCTTTTGGTCTTCCATAACCTTATTCAGAATATCCACAAGATCTTTCCTGTAATTTTCCGGCGACCACTCGAGCACTCTCTGCGCCGCGCGCCCGCCATATTTCTTTCTCTTATCCGCGTCTTCCATCATTGATATGATCGCATCCGCAAGCCTTCTCTCACCGTCCTCGATCATCGCGGGATCGGTGTTTATGACATCACTCATATCCGGTATCAGAACCCCGTACTCACCCTCGATCACACGATCCGTCGAGGTGCCGTAGGGAGCCTGCTCAAGCAGTTCATTGAGCTGTTTGTCCGACAGCAGTATCTCCCTCGGACCTGTCCGGCAGTCTGTCGCAATAACAGGTTTTCCGAGAGCCATGGCCTCCACAAGAGCATTGGGGAAACCTTCCCTGTTTGACGGCAATACGTAAAGATCCGCCTGTGCCACCTCGGGGAAAGGATTCTTTACAGCACCGGTGAATTCCACCTTTTCCGCAATACCGAGTTTTTCAGCAAGCTCCCTGTACTGCGTGTATTTTCCGGCACCCATTATCTTAAGCCTCGCTTCGGGATGTGCGGTGCTCACCAGCGCAAAAGCCTTGATCATATGCCAGTGGGCTTTTATCCTGTCATCACGGCCCATTGTGATGATCATAAAGCGATCCTGCAACTCTTTGCTGCTGCCCGCAGAGGCGATATTACCCGCACTTGCAAGTATCTCTGCGTGATCAAGCGGATTATATATATATCCGGTTTTTCTACATCCAAAATCCTTCTCAAGAAGAGCCTGTATCTCCCGGGAACAGGAGAGTACCAGATCGGATCCCAGGCCGCAAAGCCTTACTATGGCTTTTGTCTCAAGATCTGTCCCGCATCTTAAGCCCGTTATGACCTTATCTCCAGCTTTTGACAGAACATTTACAGGATTGGCTGTATTGCCGAAGGAATAAGTGATGTCCGTGCCGAGTTTCTTCTTAAGCCTTCTCGCCCTGCTCACTCTTTTGACCACATTTAGGATCTTGGCCGCTTTTCCCTTTCTACTCGGCACATCCAGATTTACAACCTTAAGTCCCGACACATCGTAGTGGATATTCCTGTCACTGAATATGCAAAGCGTTACATCAAAATCCTTCTCAAGGAGCCTTGCCGTTGCTACAGCCACTCGTTCAAAGCCTCCCTGATGGAGCATGGGAAGCATCAGCATGAGCTTTTTCATGAATCTGCCTCCCCTGACATCCCCGCACTGTGCGGTTTTTTTGCGGCATATAATTCTTCCAGGACACTGTCATCCCCGAGATAGAATCTCTCCAGTACCGAAGCCTGATTTTTTACGTCAAACCCCGCTCTTATGAGTTCTCCGACAGCCTTTTCAGAAACCTCTGTCCTGTCATTTTGCTCACTCTCATCAGATAGTTCCTTCAGCCTTCGCGCCCATATCAGCTGCGCTTCCTTCGAATCATTGTCAGTACCGATGGACTCTCTGTGAACAAGACTTGTGACATCGATCTCACCGGCGATCCTGTCAGACACCACACATGGAAGTCCTGCGGCCTGCGCCTCCATAACACTGCCCGGAAGCCCCTCATAGCGCGAAGGAAATGCGAACACATCCATCGCCTGATAGTATCTCTCAATATCGCTTTTCACACCCGCAAATATGACAGAGGACTCTATCTCCAATGAGTGAACCAGACTCTTCATCTCCTCAAATGTATCCCCGCGTCCGATGAGAAGCAGGATATATTTTCTTCCGCAATCAAGATTACACAGTTTCCTGAAGGATCTGATGAGAAGCTCATGGTTCTTGGCATACCTGAAGCTTCCCACATGCCCGATCACACGTGCATCCCCGATGCCAAGTTCACGTCTTATTTCCAGGCCTGTCGTCTGTGAAAAACGAAATTTTTCTACATGTATGGCATTGGGTAAAATGATCGCTTTTCCGTCTCCGAACACTGCTCTTGCCGCATCCAAAGAGCAGGCGAACAGCCTGTCGACCGCCTTTACCTCTCCGCCGTCCGGAGTTCGGACAAGGAAGGCGGAATCCGACAGTCTCCTTCTCAAAAGCCCGGTAACAGCGCCCTTAAGACCCGGATCAGTGCCGGCGCTCCTGGCATGAGCCACTGTGACCGGAACACCCGCCCTTTTTGCCTCGGCCAGATACACGGATGCGGTGCTCGTCATATGCCCCTGAACAACCCGCCACTCGCCGCGATGTTCTTCAAAAAAACGTCTGCAGGCTCTTTTGTAGGAAAGGAACCCTGTGCCCGCCGGCGGAACGGAGAGTCTTGGAAGCGCGTATATCCTCCCTCCCATAGAGAGTATTTCTTCATCATAATCCTGGGCGTCTCTCACGGCCATGAGTTCATCGGAGGAAGGTGCCGGATGACCGGTTCCGCGGGGACCCTCGTGAACCAGAAAATCAAACTGCACTCTCTCCCTGTCCATCTCACGGTATAAGTCCATAACCCGGCTTTCAGCACCGCCGCGGTTTATGCGGCCGTGTACCTGAAGTATTCTGACAGGCGCAGTTCTCTCACCCATCGCGCCTCCCAGATGCGAGTCTCTCTCTGATCGTCCGCTTGCCGAGTGCCATTATCCTTTCGACCATTCTGCCAGGATCGGATCTCCGCACCGTGGGCTCATAGAGCAATTCCTTGTACGGCATCATATCCAGCGCGTCAAAGAGTGCCGCGGCAGCCGTAAAATCGCTGTCCTTCATGGTGTTCACATGATACACCAGCGTCACTGTGCCGGGTTTGTTTTTATCCCTGAGAAGCTGCTTTTTTGAGAATGAGATCGGATACCAGGTCAGTTCGCGATAACGGTACGGCGCATATCCAAAGCCGTCCGTAACCTTTTTGAAGCCGGTATTCTTAAGTGCAATGATAGTGTTTTCATCGTAACTGTGGGACGGCGCCATGAAGATATCCGTTTCAAAACCCATCTTCTCCATGCGTTCTCTGCCCTCCCTAAGGAGAGACTCCTGTTCCTCTCTGTCCAGTCCCGCAAATTCCGACTGCCTGTTTAACGGAAATATCCCCCCGTCTTTTGTCGAATACACGTGTGTCAGACCATGCATCGCTATCACAGCACCGTCAGCGACAAGCCCATTAAGAATTGAAGTGAATGCATCGTCATCAAGCCTCGAGACCCCGTCCATATTAAGAATCTTTTCATCTTTGATATCCGGGATCACGCCCAGAAGCGGCATCGCACGGTGCGAAGACAGGATGTCAAGCATCCTGTCAAGATTCTCCCGGTTCATCACCGGGGCTATATCATCGAGTCTTACTGCGACACGCATCCGTCACAGTCTCCAGTAGTCAAATTCCTTTCCGGAAAATGCCTCTTTGTCATATATGCCCTTTACATCAAAGAGCACCTTCACCGGATTGGCCGCATCAAAAAGTCCTGCGATCGCACCGGCATCCATTGCCTTCAGATAGTCATGCGCCACAGCCACCACCACGGCATCCATGTCCTTTATCGAGTCCCCGTCGGTAAAGCTTACTCCATAGAGTCTCTTCGCCTCATCGGCATCGGCTGTGTCGTCGGACACAGCGGGAGTTATCCCGTATTCGCCGAGCTCTTTTATGATATCAATAACCTTGGTGTTTCTGGTGTCGGGGCAGTTCTCCTTAAAGGTGAAGCCAAGCACCGCGACCCTTGCCTTCTTCACGGGGATATCCGCGGCTATCAGTCTCTTCACCAGCGATTCCGCTATATACTTGCCCATATCATCGTTGATCCTTCGTCCCGACAGGATGATCTGAGAGTGATACCCCAGCTC
>JAILGA010000137.1 GCA_024697225.1 Lachnospiraceae bacterium | reverse complement strand
ATAAGAAACCGCCTGGAAAATATAATAGGAAAAGCCAAGCGGCATAATAAGACTCTTGAATATCTCGTCCGTGAAATTCCATTTGGCCACCTGCTTTAAAAGAAATAACGAGGACGCACAGATTATAACCCCTGCCGCCATGAACACCCTGGCAAGAGGTTTATTTCTTTTTACCAGGAAGCCCTCTATAAGTCCCCAGACATATACGATTCCGGAGGTTGCAAGAACCCAGTAACAGGAGTTTATATCGAGATATGCGATAAAAGCAATGCTTGCCGCCAGAAGACAGTATGCCCTCGCCCCGCGCCTGATAAAACAGAAGATCAAAAATACGGCCGATATGAACACAAAGCTTTCAATGCTAAAAGTCACTGTTTAATCCTCCCCCGTGTCACATCTGCCGGTCATAATAGTTCCTACGCTGCTATTTGTATGCGAAGAATCTGTCTGCTGGGTTTAACAGAGTACTCGTATCATAATAATATAGTGATGCAGCAAATACAACCATATCTGCTGCGGGTACCCTATTAGGATTTGCATTCCGCAAACATCATTTATGAGCAGCAAAAGTGCACGGATATTATCTCAACAAAAATAATACCCGTGCACAAGATGTTATGGCAAAAACTGATGAAATTTATCGTGGGCGGCTCAACAATCCCTCAGCTTCCTCGAATCTCGCACGTTATTCCTCGCTTCTTCACCGTTATATCCGCCCTGCTGCCTGTAAAGTCAGTGTTCGCGGCTTTCGGCGTGATGCTCACCTTCTTTTCGGCGGGATCGCCGTTCGTTCCTTTGTTCCAGCGGTCGAACACCTTATAACCGGGCGGTGTAGCCGGTCGAGATCCCCGCGAGCTGATGGTAGTCAAAGGTCTCCCTGAAGCCGTCTTCGTCCTTTTTCCAGAGTCCGTCGTAGTACTCCTTTGCGGAAGTGTATTCGTCGTAAATGCTGTCGAGCACGCTCCTTTTGATCCAGTCTCTCCGGCAGATCAGTGACCGCGACGGGATCAGGCCGATCGCGATGCAGCTCACCCACATGCCGATGAACTGGAGCAGAAAGACCTCCTGGATGTTGAAGAGCGAGACGCCCATGATCTTTGGGCTGGAGCCACCTCTTGCGTAGTACCAGGTCCAGAGCAGGATGCCTACGCCCGCGACTACAACCGGAAGCGCAATGTATTTTTTGCAGGAGGAAATGCGGCAGCGTCGGATCATAATGGCAAAAGCCGCGAGGCCAAGCAGCGCGTACCAAACGATGATTATGTAGTAGAGGAACAGATAGGTGGTGTTGTAGCCGTCATCGGTGTATCGGATCTTAAACGCCCACTCGTGTAGATCATTTGTCAGCATCAGAGTGCAGAAGAATGCGGCCGCGCCTGTGAGCAGGAGCATAAGCTTTCTGTTTATGTGCAGGTCTTTGCGGCTAATGAAATCTGATATTTTTCCTCCGGCCGCAGATTTTGCATGGGTCTTTGCTGCCCCCGGGCGCAGCTTGTGAGCACCCGCAGGCTTTATGACATCAACGGATCCTGTGCGACCTCCATCCGTTCCGCCTATATAGATGCTCGCACCAAATGACAGCATCGGCAGTGTTATTATCGGTATGTAGTACGCGTACCACAGCATCCTGTAAACAACCTCGTACGGAATTTTAAGGCTGTAGCGGATAAAGCGCAGCGCAAAAAGAAGAAAGATCATCACGCCGCCTGTCTGCAGGCAGCGCCTGATGTAGGGTTCCACGATCTCCTTTCTAAGGGACCACGCCCAGAATAGAGCAAGTGCCATGTAAGAGAATGATGTGACGTGGTGTATATCGGTGAACACGGCCACTAAATTCCATATCGCCGTCAGCGCGAACCACACCAGCACGATGCATGAGGTTTTGAGTCTGCCTTTTACCATGGACTTATAATACCCATGAAAAAAGATTCCCGCAATGTACTAAAGTACAGGTGCGGGAATCTTATTGTCCGAATTTTATTGCTTATTTGAGACCCTTGTTGGAGTCCCGGTGCGGGCTTCTGCCGGAAATACAGTTGATGTCCCGGCGCGGGCTTCTGCCGGAAATACAGTTGATGTCCCGGCGCGGGTTTCCTCGGAACTTCTGTCGAAGTCCCGGCGCGGGTTTCTGCCGGAAATACAGTTGATGTCCCGGCGTGGGCTTCCTCGGAACTTCTGTCGAAGTCCCGGTGCGGGTTTTACAGGGACTGCTGTTTAGAACCTGACTTCCTCCGGGGCTTTTGTGAAGGAGCTGAAGGTCGCGGTGGCGTCCTTGAAATAGAAAACCTCTGTGTTGCCGTCATCCTCGGAATACATGCCGCGGAGCGAGGGATATGCATCGAGCATCGACTGCCTGGCTTCGCGCCTGTCGTCCTCCACAAGCGTTCCTGCAACTCTCAGCCAGTCGCCGCCGGTGCAGGCGCATATCTCCACCTTGGGATTGGCGTGGATCTGCTTTGATACATCCTTGGACTTGCCGGTCTGGATGTACAGCTTCCCCTCAAAAACATGAGCGGTGCCAAAAGGCCTGACTCTGGGCTGATCCCCGTCCTTGGTTGCGAGATAATAGGTCCCTGCTTCTTTTAAGAATTTTTCTACACGTTCCATTTTGCTTCTCCTTTCTGTGAGATTGCTATTGCTGTGAGATCACTATTGCCGTGAGATCGCTATTGCCGTGAGATCGCTATTGCCGTGAGATCGCTATTGCTGTGAGATCGCTATTGCTGTGGTTTCACACTTGTCTTGATCTTCTGTCTGCTGTTTCCTGTCCTGATAACGACCTTCTGCTCCTGCTTTTCGTATGACAGTATTCTACTGTAGTTCTTGAGCTTCGCTATGTACTTCTTTTTCGGCTGTTTTATAGACTCTTCTCTGTGTAAGATCTCTCACGTCACTATTTTCGCCGTTTTAGCTTGTTTTAGGTGTGTGGCCGGTATGCACAGTTAACTCTCACGTCACTATTTTCGCCGTTTTAGCCTGTTTCAGGTGTGTGGCTGGCATGCACAGTTAACTCTCACGTCACTATTTTCGCCGTTTCGGCTATTTCATGTTCAGGCTGTCTATGATTTCGATCATCTGCTGTATTCTGCGCTTTTTCTTATGTCGATATTCTATCGCTATATTTTTGCGCTTGCAATGTACTCTGCGTCGTCAGGAATCGCCAGACCGGGATCGTTTACCGCGATTTCCGCATTTTTGCCCTGCTCCTCGAACCCCATGACAAAATGGCACAGGGCGATGCCGACATCTATTTTCTGCAGATCGCCGGTCGCGTCATTGACATAGCCCTTATCTTTCTTTTCGTAAAAATGATAGAGGCCGTCCTTTGCGATGATCCTCCACGGCTGCTTGTTGACAGCGGACGGCGCCCACCGCACCATCTCAAAAATGTCCGCCATGTCTCCCTCCAGCGCGAGCGCCTTTCCCCACTCCCCGTCAAAGAAGAGCCTCTCCCCGGAAATCCGCGAATCCGCGCCGATGCCCTTCCGCATCATGGTCTCCTTCAGGGATTTCTTCTGTGCCGGATACCCAAGAGGGCTTATGCAGGGCATCATTTCGCCAGCTTTCAGGCCGGCAGCTTTTTCAAAATTCTCGCGCTTCATGGTGCCGCCGATCCAGACAGTGCCGATCCCGAGTGTCCACGCATGCAGAACGAGTTTCTCAAATGAATAGCCGAAAGCCACGTCCGCATAAGCTCTCTTTGCGATCTTGCCAGCCACATAGAGCTTTTCCCCGGAAAGCACAGGGCTTGACAGGCCATGCTCTTCCGCGTCAAGCAGTACGAATTCCACCGGGATATCAAACGGATTGGGAATATCTTTTATATACTCTGCAATATCCTCCCTGTGCTCTTCGCTGATCTTTGTCCCGTCAAAGGAGCGCACGCTTTTTCTGCTTTTGATCGTTTCCAAAAGATTCCCCATTTTTACACCTCTTTCGTTCCTTGTTTAGTACCTGCCGCCGTATGAATCCCCAAAATACTTTTCCCCCTTGATCTCTTCTTAAGAGCGGTCATTCCCATATACGCTTTTGTCATATTATATTTTGCAAAATGTATTTTGTCAACAAAAACTTCCGGCGCTGAAATGGTCTTGAAGTCCCTCCGCCACACTGCTATAATTCGGCCATAAGCAGCTTCTGAAGTCTACATCTCACATTGAACGATCCGTTCTGTCTTGTTTTCTTTCATTTCCTGCTTATAGATTCCATTTTTGACCATGCAGGAAATGACAGAGTTGCACAGTGAACCTGTTTTCTCCTGCGACACCCGCAAAAGGAGGAACATATATGGGTAATCTTGCAACTACAGTATTGAAGCCGTTTGAGGAACTTGAATTCAGAGATGATTTCATGTTCGGCAAGACAATGGAGGATCCTGAACTGTGCCATGATGTGATAGAATGCCTGCTGCAGAGGCCGGTCGGAGAACTCCACGTGGTACAGGGGCAGAAGGAATTCCGGTTCGTTTCCGACGGCAAACCGATCAGACTGGACGTTTACAATATGGACAGCGAGGGTTCGGTCTACGACGCCGAAATGCAGAATCTTAACAGAAAAAAGATTTCGTCCCTCGCATTGCCACGAAGGAGCAGATTTTATCAGTCCTCGATAGATATCGATCATTTGGACAAAGGTAATCACTACAGGACTCTGCCCGACTGTAACATAATGTTTATCTGCACTTTTGATCCGTTTGGTCTGGGTCTTGCGTGGTATACTTTCAGAGAGAGGTGCGATGAGTCGTCCGAACTGGTACTCGCTGATGGGACAGAGAAGAATTTCTACAATTGCACCTATGCGGGCGAAGGCGTGCCGGATGAGATTCAAGCGTTTTACGAGTATGTAAGGACAGGCAGGGCCGGCAATCAGCTGACCAGACGTATAGACGAGGCTGTTGAGAAAGGCCGCAGAAACGAAAACTGGAGGTCGTCGTATATGAAAGAGCGGATCATCATTATGGACGCCATCGAGGAAGAGCGCGAAAATACTGAAAGGGAGCGGGCCAGAGCTGACGCCGAGGCGGAGAAAGCCAAAGCCGAGGCGGAGAAAGCCAAAGCCGAGGCAGGAAGAGCTGACCGTGCAGAGGAAAGAGTCAATGCCGAGGCAGAAAGAGCTGACCGTGCAGAGGAAAAAGTCAATGCCGAGGCGGAAAGAGCTGACCGTGCAGAGGAGAGAGTCAGAGAATTGGAGAAGCTTCTGGCAGCCAAAGAACACGTTAACGCCTAACTGGAGGTCGTCGTATATGAAAGAGCGGATCATCATTATGGACGCCATCGAGGAAGAGCGCGAAAATGCTGAAAGGGAGCGGGTCGGGTGCGACGCATAATTCTCACATGCTTCCCGATGCTCCGATCATGCTCAGTTCTGCATGGAAATTGTGTCCTCCCTGACGGTGGAGCGCTTTCTTGTCCTTTTGCCCGCGGGCTCATGAGTATTGACAATACCCTCGCTGAGTTCCGAGAAAGGTATGTTGACGCGCGTTGCGGATGACGCAGTCTGGGGACCGGTGTCGGCCTGCGGGGCCTGGGTTCTTGTCTGCCCGTCGGTGTCGGCCTGCGGGGCCTGGGTTCTTGTCTGCCCGTCAGTGTCGGCCTGCGGAGCCATGGCTCTCTGACGCACATCGGTGTTGACATGCGGCGCCTCAAGTCTTAACAGCGATTCGGCAAGCTCGACCCGGCTCTTTCCGATGCCGGACTTCCTCGGACCGGCATGCTTGTTCAGGTAATTGGCGGCGGCTCTGTTCACGTCCCTGTAAAGGGCGTCGAGCTCCTTCATATCCTTTTCCGACAGGGGATCGTCCCTGCCGGTTTTTGACAGTTCATCAACTCTGGCTGCCAGGCGCGCCACGGAGTCGCGCATCCATCTGTAGCTGCCTGAATTGATGTGCAGCAGCCTGTCCGCGTCTTTGACCTGTTTCGCAAGGTTGCCGAGATCACTGACCTGGGCCTTTACCTCGTCCAAAGGTATAGGGTTCGTGTTCTCCTTAAATCTCCAATTACCCTTGGCCGGAGCGTAGGATATGGGCTTTGTCTCTGCGATCGACTGGGCCCTTTCGGCCGCGTACCCGGGGACCACCGATATGCTCTTGAAATATGTGCCGGGCCTTCCTTTCAGCGAGGCAAAAGTCAGTGAGTCAAATTCATTGTCATCCAGGATGCGCAGATCCTGATCGGGATCAGCGCTGTTCTCTATCGCTCTGTCAAGCTTCTGAACCCTTTCATAAGCGGCGTCTAACTCCTCCTTTGTGAAATTCAGATCCGCGAGGGCTATCTCGAGGGTGTCTCTCGACTGCGCCATCATGCGGACAGCGTCAGCAGTGGACTTGCGCATGAGAGTCATATCCTTGACCTGGACCAGATGGCTTCTGTACGTTGTATCGTTGCCTTTTATCACGCCGAAGGATGCGTCATTATCTATGCCTGTGACGCCGATGATCTTACCCTGTCCGTTTTCGAAGCTTGTGTGGTAGATCATATTTCCCCGGTGCCTGTCGATGTTTCCGCAGATGTAGTCAAGCACCTGGAGATCAGAGAGCTGCCTGATCAGCTCCGGACTCTCGAGAGAGGTCTCTTTGCCGCATCTGGCAAGCACATCATCACTCTTTAAGTGCTCGACATCCTCTCCGTGGACGGTCTCCATGAACGCGCCTTTTTGGACTTTTCCGTCGATGGTGACTGACATGTTTTCGGAGCGGGCGACAAGATCGGGCACGCCCAAAAGCTTTGCCACGCGGGTCATTGCGACATTGCGCTTGGCCAGATCCTGCCCCTCGGGGATGGCCGCTGTCTGGGTGCTCACCATGTGACCAATGATGTTGTCACGGGATTCGCGCCCCATTTCGAGGAATTCCCTGAACATCGCGGGGTCGCTCTTGAGTTTTTCCGGAAGCGAAACTCCGCCGCAGCTTGCCCGCAGGGACGCTTCAAGGTCCGGATACTCGCGAAGAACCGGTTCAAAGTATGTCCTGTAGAAATTATCCAGGTTGTTGTCCTTCATCAGGAAGTCCACGACTTCGCTGTCCTTCATTCCCGGATTGGTCATCATAACCGCATCGCCGATTTGCTGATAGGCGATCGCAAAATCCCTGGCAAAGCCCTGAAGTCCTCTGTCCGCAAGCAGTGCATTCCTGAGCGGCGCAAGACTTTCTTTATGGTAGTTTTCTTCAATGCCCTTCCAAAAGTCATCAATGGAAAGCCTGGATTCTTCGGTGAAGAAACCTGTTCTTATCAGCTCTGAGGGATCCTGAACGCTAAGCGGCACTCTCGTGCTCATATTTGCACCGACTGTCCTGATGGCGGACGAGTCGTCCACGGTCACTTCGTCCCTGCGGGCCTTGTCGGTAACTTCGTCAATATTCAGGATGGAGTACTCGTCCAGGGATTCCAGCATTTTGATATCCATGGTTGCTATGCGGCGGATCTCCCTGACGCACTGAAGTCTTCCTTCACCATAGCCGTGATACCTGGAGGTTCCTTTTCCGTCAAGATATTTGTCACAGGCCGCAACCAGTCTTTCATAACTGTCCCTGATTTCATTCTTTTCCCTGCCACCCACAGCCATTCTGCTTCTCCGAAGCGCATCCGTGCGGGTGCAAAGGTCATTCATGGCTGTCAGCAGTTGATCGAAGGCTGCACTGTTGCTGTGCGATCCCGCGTAGATATTTCGCAGATCGTCCATTGCCATCTCTAAAGAATTGTTTTCCTGCATGATGGTACCCCCATGTGAAACCAGCAAACATCAGTTATATAGTATTATACGGGATATGACCTGGAAATAAAACGCACGGAGAGTTCAGCGGATATTATTGACAGCAAAGCAAAGAGATGTGCCCGTATAGTTGCCGTCCCCGGCTATTGACACTGTTCCGGTCCCGCCATCCATCGGCAGGGCAAAGATCTCTATATCAAAAAGTCCCCCCACCTCATTAGTGCCGAAGCTCACCGCTTTCAGTTCTTCCACGGCACCCTCTCTGCCCAAAACAAAGACATTGGCCGCTTTTTCTACGCCGTCAAGAAAGGCCGCCGGATTGCAGGACTTCGGCATCGCCGGATTGCAGGACTTCGGCATCGCCGGATTGCAGAGCTTCGGTATCACCGGATTGCGGGACTTCGGCATCGCCGGAGCCTAGATCCTCGCTGTGCACAGCCGGAACAGGCATTTCGATCTCACATACCACTGCATCCTGAACAGAAGAAACCGACACCCTGTTATCATCAACTGTACTCATGACAGCAGAATCTGTCAGCATTTCGATCTCCGAAGCCCGCGACGGCAAGGAAGCTGAAAGCAGCACGATCAGGCAGCCTTCTAATGCAGCCCGTACCAACCGGAACATATATGAAATCTTCCCTCAATTTTCAATACAGTTCATGACTTTGACTGCCAGGCACCTACCCCTGACCATACACGCAGTTTTGTGAAATTCTTGTTTTCTTGTTGTTTTATCTGTCTCTTCCCGGCTTGTTCTCTTCTGCCGTACAGATAAATTCTTGTTTTGGCGTGTCTGCACGCTGAATTGATCTTGGAGTTTTACCCACCGCGGTGGCAAAACATGCGGTTTAGTGGGTTTTCGCCGCGACTTGTTCTGATAGTGTGGGTTGATGTTAGTGTGGGTCGATGTTAGTGCAGGTTTATGCTAGTGCGGGTTTCTGATATAGTGGTCCGATAACAGACAGGGGCGCCCTTCCGGGTGCCCCTGTAAAAGATTGTCAGAATCTGCCCTAACATATGTCAGTCACTTCTTCACCGTCACTTCTTCACCGTCACTTCTTCACCGTCACTTCTTCACCGTCAGTCCAATCCTTCCGCCCGCAAATGTCGTATTGTCCGCGGTTGCTATGATATCCGCCGTTCTGGCGACGGGATCCGTGACGGTTATCACAAATTTCCCGGTGACCTTGGATGGCTTGTAGGTGAAGGTCTTCTTTTTGGTCTTGATGACTCCTTTTTTCCAGCCTGCGGGCACCTTGTATGTGATGGTGAGCTTAGTGAGCTTCTTTATGGAATTGTCAGCTTCGTTCACCTGCACCTTGCCGCCCTTGAGTTTTGCCTTGACGGTAATGGTCACGTTCTGAGTATCCGACAGGTCTATCGGCACGATCTCAAAGGTGTGTACATCCTTCGCAAGCTGTTCATTCAGGCTTTTCACAAGCTCGACCAGCGCTTTCTTATCATTGCCCTTTATTCCTGCTTTCTTGAGGGCCTTGCTGTTGAGCTTGATCTTTATGGTAAATGATCCCTGTCCGATCGCCTTTCCTTTGATATTGTAGCTGATCGTGAAAAGTTTGCCCGTATCCGTGCCGGGTTTCATTTTCGATATCGCTTCTTCGAGGCCGGTGATGCTGACTCTGGCTATCTGGCTGTTCCCCGCAAGAACCGACAGCTGATCCCTGGTGGTCTTGCCACCGGTCCAGGTGACGGCTCCGGGATAGGTTACATCGGTCTCGATCTTCACCGGCTTGTCGTTGATCGTACCCTCTTCCACAACGGGAACTGTCTCCGCCGGGATGTTCACATAGTCGAGGAGCCTCGGCAGTACAGTTTCCGCCGCAGTTATCTCCTTTGTCCCCGCTGCGTCCGCAAAGATCTTTTTGCAGGCAGGATCCGTACACTCCCAGTACTCGATGCTGCCTGCCTGATCGTATGTGGGCTCGACCCTGTCGTGCTTCTTCAGGCTGTGTTTATGCACCGCGGGCTCAGGATTGTCGGCGGGCGCAGCGATGGTCACGGTGAGCTTGACCGCTTCAGTGTCGCTGTAGCCGTCAGCGCCCTTTACGAAGTACCACACGTAGTAAGTCCCCGCAGCGGTACCTGTCGGGATGGCCTTAGCATATGCCTCCGCGGCGGGCGCCGCATCTTCTGCCATCACCGCATAGTACAGTGTGCCGCCTGTCGCCTCGCCTGCAGTTATCAGCGCTTTGGCTGTGCCGTCGGCGACAAGCCCCGTCACCGCCGCAGGGGCGGTCGTCACAACGGGAACCGGCTTTTCAGCGGGTTTTACGGTCACTGCAAAAGTGGCTGTCTTTCCGCTGTATGTTACAGTTATGGTCTGTGCGCCCTCTTTATCCTTGTCATAGCCAGAGACCATGGCAGCTGTGATGTCTATGGTCTCTTCATGTCCGTCGTTATAGGTGACCCTGATCTTTCCACCGGCCACTGACAGGTCCTCGCCGCAGATATATTCAGTCTTTGAAGGGGCCGGTGCGACTGCAATTCTGTCAACCGCTACGGCGATAACGTCCACATCAAATGTTACAACCCTTCCGCCATAGGTGACCTTAACGGTCTGCCTGCCGGGTGCGTTTCTGTCATAACCGGAGAGCATGTCGCCCGTGATATCAAGTGTCACCTGGCTTCCATCCTCAAAATAGGCTGTTATTTTACCTCCTGTGGGAACGAGTCCCTGACCCGCGTAGTAACTGAGCTTTGCGGGCGCCTGAGTAAGCTCCAGTTTAGTGACTCCCTTGACCGAGGCATCAAAGGTCACTGTTTTACCCTTGTAAACCACGGATACCGTATACAACCCGGGGACATCATTTCTGAAACCGCTTATCGCAAGCTCATCTGCTATGTCGGGAAGATCCAGTTCATCCGGTGAAACACCTGCGTTTGAGTAGGTTACTTTTATCTTCCCACCGGTAAGATCCAGTTCTTCGCCCGGCTGATACTCACTTTTATCCGGCCGTGTGATGAATTCAACTGTATTGACCTTCTTTGCGAATATGGTGATAATCAGCATGGTGGTCTTTCCGCTGTAGCCTATGCTGATCTCGTGGTTGCCCGGAGGGAGTGATCTGATGTCGGGAACGGTCACACCCTGATTGCTCATATCGACAGCCACAGGTCCACCATACTCATACTCTTTTGATACCGTAAGAATTCCACCTGTTGGATCAAATGCTTCTCCTTCAATGTATGAAAGCTTTGGCGGCGCGAAAACTCTTATTCCGGTAACAGCGGGTTCTACGAAATCGACAGTAAAGGTTGCAGTTTTGTCATCAAGATGTACTGTTATTCTCTTGCTGCCGGGCGTAGTATAATCGAAGCCTTCGCACCAGTTAACGTCAAGAGGTTTCGCTTCTGTTTTGCCGTTATTCTTGGTAACTGTAACGATGCCGCCATCCGGATCAAAAGGCCGTTCTCCTACAAAATAGGTGGTCTTGTACGGCGGGGTTACCGTTATGCTTTCGGTCGTTACCGCATTTACAGAAACGGTAAATGTCACCGGTACCCGCTCTGCTTCGGCACTATCATGTAACAATAATGGCTGACCATCCAGCCACACCCCGACCCCTACAATCTCACCATATTTCACAAATGTCCCTGTTCCACCGTAATCCAGGTAATCGTAGGCATAGAGACTAAGTGCCTCATCAGGGGCTTTGATCACTCTTGTTGATCCATCACTATAATAGATCGTCACTATACCACCGGCCTTGATGACCGGCTTGTCACCCACATAATAACTTTCCTTGTCGAGTGAAAGATCGGCTGTTATCGAGGTAATCCCAAGAGCCTTTACCTGCAGTGAGACTGTCCCGAGATTCTTATAAAGATCGTTGTTGTCCCCGTTCAGCCTTCCGCCGTACAGTCTGACCGATACGGATAATGACGCTTCCTCATCGAAATCATCCCCCGAAAGAGGATTATCATCTGCGTCTGCAACCAGGAATCTTATGTCGCCTCCTGTCTGCTCCGCCAGTTCATAGATATCCACAGATTCCGACGTCTCCGTGTCATATCTTCTTGCCGTCACTCTCGCACCGGACAGTGTAAATAATCCGTTGAAGCCCACCGGATAAATTTTATTACAATTTTCGGTGTTAAGCGTATTCACTGCCACATTTTCGATCTCAGGCAGAACCTCTGTAAATCCGCTGATATCGCCGTATCTGTTCACCGCACATACGTATATCCTGCCGCCGTCTCCGAACCCGCCGCCGAAATTGCCATACTCATCGGCAACCCTGTCCTCATAGGTAAACATCGTGTCATTACTGTTTCTCTTGTATTTGACGATATACGCCACCGCGTCATCTGCCGGCGAAGTCACGTGGACATTATAGTTTCCGTTTGTATCACGCGAGTATGTTACTGATCCGGCGGCCGGTGCTTCCACATTGAGGCCCTTCCTGTAGGTGAAGCTCACCTCCTCAATCGACGCGAGTCCGGTTGCCCCGTCGTGGCCATTCTGCGGCCAGATCACAAGAGATGCTTTATATGTACCGGGTCCCGGCAGACAGCGCCAGGGTTCCTCATGATGGACGTTTTCATCATCCCAGATATTCTTCTGACCTTCAGCGAACATCAGCTCATCAGCAGCCGCTCTTGCCGGAAGATTCACGCTGTCGATCCTATAGTCATTTACATTCTTCCTATAGAGTCTGGTGCCCGCATCATATTGCCCGACTCCGCGGAATACTGCCGCCGCTTCCGCAACAGGTGTGTATCCGTCACCCTCGGGACCCGCACCCTCTTTGCTGTAGCAGGAAAGGCTTGCATTAAGCGCATTCAGGATGACCTTTTCCGCATCAAGCAGGCCGTTCACAGCATTATAATTTAAGCCCATAACGGCAGTTTCAAATTCATCAGCCCTTGAAGATGGAACCGCGCTTACCCACTCGCTCATGATACCGTCGGCGTTTACTGATGCTATCAGTATCTCGCTTGAGGTATCCTTGTCATGAAACAGCCATTCTTTTGTCGTATATGCCGAGTTATCATGCTCTTTGCCGTTCCCCGCTAAGACTGCGCTATATCTGAGGCTTCCCTCTCTGTTCACGTCCATGATATCGCAGTCGGGCAGATTGATGATGTATCCCACGATATTTGCATCATTATCTTTGATGCCTATGGTGTACTCTTTTTTCTCGGTCCTTCCCTCTCCCGGTTCATCATAGGTTTCATAGCTGTACCACGTATCGTGCCCGTTGCCATCCTGCACAACCTTTACGTATTTCGCGCGGTCGTTGTAATTTGCCCGGAATGCAGCCGGTCTGTCAGCTGAAGTATCAAAGTTAAAACGCAGGTCATCCTTTGATACCCTGTCGAACTCTCCGTCAGCTACGGGGTGTCTCAGGATCCTGATCCGGTATAGTCCGTTTATGAGGTTTTCTTTCACATAAGTATTATTTTCACCGTCGTACCATCCCTGAAACTTTGCACTGACCATCCACAAAAGAAGATCACCCAGTTCAAAAGATCCCTTTTTGCTGACTGCATCATACTTAAGGGTACGTCCCACATCCGCTCTGAACCAGACGCCATCGGATACTCTCTCGATATAGATATCCAGGTGGTCGTCATTCTCCTGATTCCAGCTTATCGTACCAGCCGAATTCACAAGCCCTATGGGCTCGTTCTCTTCAGTAAACTCATCCCAGTAATGCCTTTCACGGCCATACTGCCAGTCGGAGATACTCCCGTCCCAATAGATTGCGGCGACCAGCAGTTTACCGTCGGTGACCGGTCTCTCAAGTATGCCGCCCATACCGGTCTCCCTGTTGTGCCACATCTCCTCTTCTTCGCCTTTGACTCTACTGTCCATAACAGAGCCGTCGCCCATGTCGTTATAAGTAAATCTGTTGTCGACAAGACGCACGATGTAGCCTGCAATATTATCGTCGTACCCCCTGGATGAAAGAAGGTAGGTGTCCAGCGTATCCTTTTCAACGAACCGCTCATCCTCCGGCAAGCCCGCATTGACCGCAGCAATGTATGCTTCCTGAACATCCTCATCCAGCTCCCGGAAGTTGATCAGATTCCCTTCGTTATCCCTGTAGACATTGCCGTCAGGTCTGTCTTCATCCCGATAATAATCGGAAATGCTCTGCCAATGCCGGTCATAGCCTTCTCCTGCTGCCCTGAAATGATCCTTTCCATTGGTATACAGAGCCTCCGGAATATCATCGATCTCATTATTTACAGCCATCTCGCTCAGGTCTATAACATACTCATTTGTGCGGGCCACAGCACCTCCCGCGCCGGGATTCTTTTCATCATAGGTCCCTGCAACGACGGTTATGGCATAATTTCCGGGAATAAGCTCACTGTTTCCTCTTTCTCCGCCTGTGAGCTCCGCTTCGATCTTATCACGCACAAGCTGCGTTATAAGCGTATCTTTATCTATAGTGACACAATCAGGCGCCTGAGGCTGCAGCATCCAGTTGTACCAGTCCATGTCCTGTGACGCGTCGGGATCATCGAGACAGCTTATGTAAAGATTGTAGTAGTATCCCGGCGCGAAATCGTAGTATATGTTATTCTCTTCATCTGTTCTTTCGATCACAGTACCTGCTAAAGGCGTAAAGGTATA
>JAILGA010000131.1 GCA_024697225.1 Lachnospiraceae bacterium | reverse complement strand
TCTTCTGAACTTTCCTCATTTTTTGTGGAATTGTTCAGGGTTGCATCACTGTTAAGTTGTCAAGGAGCGTCGTGCTTCGCAAGTGCCCCCTCAAGACCTTCGGTCTTTCGGTCGCGGCTTCGCCGCTTATACCTGCTCGTCTATGCCTGCCTGTTCAAGCAAGCTTGACAGTCAGTCATCTCCGATCAGCTGCACTTGCTTTTGCTCCACGCATTTTCGCGAGAGCGAATAATATCTTATCACCCGTTTTCACATAATGCAAGCACTTTTTTCACTTTTTTTAAAAAAGTTTTTATGCGCGATATATTGTGTTCCAGGGTCTTTCCGACACTTCATATTGTCATTATGGAAAGCCGGTGATAAAAATACCGCGCTCACCTCTCCGGTGAGTCACGGTATCTTTGACGGAGAAGGAGGGATTTGAACCCTCGCGCCGGTCTCCCGACCTACTCCCTTAGCAGGGGAGCCTCTTCGGCCACTTGAGTACTTCTCCTTGCCGCCATCCTCTTCGATTCTCAGGAGCTACTTCTCCCTAATCTCGCAAGCGAAGAGATTGTATCATGACGCGGAACGTTTTGTCAAGGCACGCCGTTACGTATATATATTTGTAACGTCTTCCCGATATGCTATATTAAGGGAAGATATATCGTAACGATTTCTCCGTTTTGGAAAGGAGGATGTATGAATATTACATTTCAGGATATTCAGGTTATCGGCAATGTCAGGTCGGCTCTCGACTATAACAGGTTTCCGGAGCTGAAGAAATACAAGGACCGCATAGATGCCCTGAAAGTCAATACTATTCTGGATGCCTTTGTGGCTGATCCGGCTGCACAGAATTACCTGGCAGGCAACGGCACCCTCGTCAGAAAGCAGAGCGACGAGGTGGCAGCGCAGGCGGAACCCTATCTCAGAGAGTACCTCGATCTTGCGACCGAGATATATAAGGATCTTCGCGGCTCAAAGAAGGAGTATACGCCTCTTGGCGAATACGTGTATGCAGTCAAAGCCCATCTTCAGAATTCCCTTTCCGATCATGAAGACGCGATGGATCCTCTCATGACGGAAACCGACGGCCTTCAGCTGACTCTCCTTTCTTCCATAAAAAGAATACCCACCGAGTGGCAGCTGCAGCGTGCTTCTCACAACGATCTCACTACCAGGGTGTTTGATTATCTGTATTCATCTGCCCGGATTTTCAGCCACAAAAACGATATGCGGGATCAGCTTTCAAGGAATCCTTCATTCGCTGATGACAACAGCTACCTGTTATCTCAGGTGACCGGCTTAACAGAAACAAAAGATCTGGCGGATGATATCGCGCGTTCGCTGAACAACGAGTCCCTGACAACCATGTTTCGTCTCACAAGACCTGAGGAGGAACAGGATCAAAATGACAGGTTTACGGCCCTTCTCGGAGATCCGAAACATGGATGTGCCGCTGTGTCGGCAGAATGCCGGAGTCTTATCGACGGCAATGCGAAAGGAATGCCGCAGGAAGTCGCATTCTTCCTAAGAGAAGTATCCGCATGTATCCGCAGGGCAAAAAGCGATGCAATGGTCTCTGATCCGGAGCAGGTCGCAGGCACGGCTGCGGAACTTCTTCAGGAGATGAACGATATACAGAACATATGCAGCGAAAAGCTTCAGAACGGTTTCACGAGTCAGGCAGAGAGAAAAAGCTTTGTTGAAAGCTTCTCCGACAGAGTTGCGGCTTTGGGAAAAAGGATCGAACACTATGAGAACTTTGATGCGATAACTGATATGGACGGGGCCAAAGACAGGGACAAACCGCGTCTTGAAGCCGGCAAGACCCTTATCGATTCTGCCGCGAGAAGCTTCTCTGTCGATCACGGACTGACCAAACGCGCGGAGAGACTCGGATCCGAATATCGCATCCAAAAGACCTTGACCGACCGCGGACTCGCTGATCGCATAGACTCGTTCTATGAGATGATGAAAGATACAAAAAGCGGCTGGTCAGGGCATAAAAACAGTAAAGAGTATAACAATATGCTCGAATCCATTGAAAAAGCCAGGCAGATCTACAAAAAATCAGAAGAACTCAGTGATGTTGAGAGGCTTGCTCTTCAGGTGCATTTAAAAAATGTTGAAAAAACCTGCAAGTTATACCTTTCGGACAAAACCACCGAACGAAAGACCGAAACCGGAAAGGACCGTTTTGCAGGTGCTTTGGGCATCCTGGAGGTGCTGAATTTTGACGAGGCGGAAAAGATCCGACAGCAGGCGAATACCGTGCGGAAAAAGCAGGTGAAATTCTCCGATCTTCAGGACAGGGCGCAGGAAAAAGCCGTGAAGCGCAAACACCTTCATGATGCTGCAGAAAAGCAGGCGGATAAGACCAGATCCAAATCGAACTGACACATTAACCCCCGGGATCAACCCGGGGGGTTTCATTAGTCGCTTATATCTATATCCATGGCGATCTCAACTTTGTATCCCTTTGCCAGCTCCTGCACATCTTCGCATATATGCCTGTAGAGCGCCTGTCTGTCAGGTGCGGCAAAATCAATGATCACATCAAAACGGATCGTCTTCTCCTCCTTGTCAAGATAAAACCCGTGCATCTGCATAACGTGTTTATGATCGGTGACAAGCTTTGTGATCTCGCTTCGGAGACGGACCACTTCCTCATCCGTGGTGTTGATGGAATATATGCCGACACCGGTCAGTATCACCCCATATTTATCAAAGACCGCTTTTTCTATGCGTCTTGCGAGCGCGTCGATCTCAGACGCCTGCATGGTATCCGGCACCTCTATATGCACCGATCCCACCATCATATCCGGACCGTAATTATGCAGTACAAGGTCATATGCTCCCTGTACCTCCGGGAACGCACAGACAGCAGCCTTTATGCCCTTTGTGAGATCGCTGTCCGCCCTTGCTCCCAGGATCTCCGATATGGTGGAAGAAAGCGTTTCATATCCGGCTTTTATGATCACGAAAGAGATGATGGCCGCGAGATATGCTTCCCAGGAAAGACCGAACACAATGTACAACAGTGCCGCCGCAAGGGTCGTGGCGCCGATGATCGCGTCACCGCGCGCATCCTTCCCCGAAGCCACAAGCGTCTCTGAATTCACATTCTTTCCGACCTTTATAAAGCCTGTTCCGATCGCTATCTTGACCACAACGGCAACCGCGATGATCACTAGCCCCAAAACATCATACTGCGCGCTCTGGGGATGAAGGATTTTTTTCCCTGACTCAATGAGTGAGGTCACGCCCGCGTAAAGTATGATGACCCCGATGATCATGGCAGTTATGTACTCCACCCGCCCGTGGCCAAGAGGATGCTTCCTGTCCGGTGCTTTACCGGCGAGCTTTGTGCCTATAATAGTTATAAGCGAAGAAAGCGCGTCACTCAGATTATTGACAGCATCAAGCACTATTGCTATCGATCCTGATATGAGGCCCACAGCCGCCTTAAACCCTGCGAGGACCAGATTCGCCAGTATTCCGATGAGGCTTGTCTTTATTATGACAGCCGCCCTATCCGCAGGCTGCAGTACCCTGACTTCCGTTTTATGATTATCAGGCATGATCTTATTCTCCATACAACTCATCTTCTGCCTATCCTGAATTTAATCTCCTTCAACCCGCCGTATTCCGTCCCGTATGCTTTTACAAACATCGTCGCTGTTCCTATCTTCGTATTGTTGATGATACTCACCACCTCAAGATAAGCCTGAGGCACTGTGACCTCATCCTTGACAAGCACGACATTATCATTTGTCAGGGTAACCGGCGAACCGGTGTAATTCATGCTGAAATCCTCGGCAGCATAAGGTACCCAGCCTCCGTTCTCATATTTCCTGAATGATGCGGTGGCCTTGTTTATGCGCTGCGACTTGTTGATGACACGGAAGCTGGCATTTATACCGCCCTGATACAGACCCGTTCCCGCGATATACACATTTACCGTACTGTTGGCAGCGGGTGTCTCATTCTCAGGCAGCCAGCCGTCCTTGGGGATCTTGAAGTCCTTATTTTTCTTCAGCTTCCTTCCGTTCAGATCATATATCTTTATCTTCACCTTGCGGTAATTACCGGCCTTTTTGGAATGATTCACATCATCAATGACCAGGTGCAGATTCTTCAGATCCTGCTGGTGCACGTTATAGCCTATGCGCACATTGCCGGTGTAATTGCCCCTTCCCTTGACAAAAGCGGCTCCGGCAAGCTTGGGTTTCGTATAGGTCTTATATTTGACCGTATAATCCTTGTCTAGTACAAGTCTCTTATATCCGTCCGTGGTCCTGTATCCGTCATAGACCTGTGTGCCGCTCGCTGCAGGGATCAGAACCCCCGGCACGTAACTTGAACTCGAAAACGCGCTGACCGTGCCTTTTGCCACCAGCAGATCGAGCCCCGGCGTTACACCGCCTTTCTGATAGGCGACATCATAATACCCCGCAGGTCTCCTGTCTACATAGGTCTGAAGCATCGTATCGGGCGCGTTCAGATTGCGCCTCTTTATCCTGAATTTTACGGTCTTCTTACCATAGTATTCCTCGCTGGCCGATGAAAAGATGACCGTCGCAGTGCCTGCGTTCACATTATTCATGTACGCGACTCTCACCTTTGTCATATCCACTCCGCCCAGCTGATACTCAGGCGTTATCTCCGTGCCGTTATAAACCAGCTCCGATGCCTTTGTCACAAGCCGTGCGGAAGTCTTTTTCAGATTCTTCGCACCGGCCTTCCTGGTAAGAACCTCGAGTGCTGTGCCGGCGCCGGTAAAATCTCCGATACCGTTTACGGTTATCGTCCATTCTCCGATATCAAAATAGGCGTTGTTCCGCCCGTCTGTATAAGCAAGCGTATAGTCCCTGCCCTCCTTAAGCAGCTTGCCCTGCCAGTATACCTTTGGCTTGAGCACGATCATGCTCATTCCGTCCTTGACAAAGCCTGAAGGATTGACCATCTGTGCCTCAGCCATGTCCGCCTTCTCTATCGTGAAGTTTTTGGACACGCTTCCCGCGTAATTGCCGGTCATCACCGCTGTGACCATCGGCGCGCCGTCATCGGTATGATATGCCGCGTGAACATTATTGCTGTATCTGAGTTTATAATCTTCGCCGTACACAAGGCGCTTCGCGCCATAATACACATTCGGCTCGGGTTTTATGCCGGATCCGGTGAAGGTACACGCCGGAATCGCGCCGATCCAGAATTCCTCACCTGGTTCCATATTGTTGTGGTATCTCTTGTAATCGGCCAGATCAGTCGCAGCGACCTCCTGTGTTATCGTGGCGCGTATAGTGGCACAGACCGGCTTTCCGTCATCATCCGTTGCGCCGTCGGCAGAGCTTGCGGTGATA
Source organism: Lachnospiraceae bacterium (assembly GCA_024697225.1). Classification (GTDB taxonomy): domain Bacteria; phylum Bacillota; class Clostridia; order Lachnospirales; family Lachnospiraceae; genus Butyrivibrio. The sequence continues at coordinate 54,245 of JAILGA010000131.1, read as the reverse complement.
AATACCTCTCCCGCTCTGAGTGCGGTAACACGCCCATGCGCGTCTATAGTCACATACCCCGGCTTGTCGGCACTCCAGAGTATAGTGCGGTTTGCGGCATCATCCGGATACACCACAGCAGTCAGCTGGGCAGTTCCTCCCGTTATCGATGAGCCGACGGGAGCAGTAAGCGAGATCTCCTTGGGTTCTATGGTGATGCCCTGTACCAGAGAAGAACCTTCAACTGTCACTATGCACTCCTGCCTTGCCACCAGTTCCTGATAGCCGTAAGTATAGATCTCCAGATCTATCGTGGCTTTTCCCTTTTGCACTGCCGTGACGACACCGTCTGCTTCCACGACCGCGACAGATGTATCGCTCGACTTCCACACGGCTATATAATCCGTTCCGTTTGACGGTACTACATCATATGTGAGCCTCGTAGAGCCGCCTGCTCGCAGGAGCAGTGTGTTGCCCGAAAGCTTTACCGCTTTTACGGGCACCCAGGCGGAGGATCCGCGTTTGGCTACAGTAACGCTGAATCTCGTCTCGACACCGCTCTCCTCCTCCCGCACGGTCACATAGGTGCTTCCCGCCTTTAGAGGTGTAAGATTGGCCTGCAGCGAGCCCTCCTTACCGGGTACTACCTGAACGATATCCGTATTCCCGCTGGTCCAGATGAGATCACCGTGCTTCACGTTTTCGGGTATCAGCGTCGCTTCAACGAGCTGCTCCGTGCTGGTGGCGATCATCGTCATCTTCTCCGGCTGGACGATTATGCGTCTCACCGTAGATGAATATCCCGGTTGTCTGATGGTATAGACAACCTCCAGTATCTCACTCTCCGCCAGTTCATCGGCATAGGCGATAGCCTTGAGGGTAGTGGTGCGCTCAATGGGTATCGACCCCACATAGAGCCTCTTGTTGCTGTCGGGTTCCGAACCGTCTATCGTGTAATAAATGACCGCACCGGGCGTCTCGCAGGTAAGCGCCACGTCAAAGGTGGCCGTATATTCCCCTCCTGCCGGATTGGCCTCGGGTTTTGCGGCGCGGGGCTTCCAGAACGCTCTGAATTCCAACGGTCCCAGAAGACTCTTTCCGCTTGCATCCGGCGTGCCGATAACCTGAGGATCAAAGGAAAGATTCAATATCGGGGAATTAATTCCCAGCTCGGCACATGTCCATCCCATGAACTTATAAGCCTTGCGGTATGGATCGTTCAGTGTTATCACACCGGATTCAACATTGTAAGAGAGCGGATTTTCCGCCGAGATCTCCCAATCCAGCGCGTCATCATAGTCATAGGTTATTTCATAATCTATAGGCACCCAGTTGGCCGAGAGCGTCACGCTGCTTGTGACCAGGAAATGTCCGGGATCATCAAAATCCCAGAAAGATCCGTCATCGACCATCCATCCGAACAGACGCATATCATACCAGCCTTCGGGCATGGCCGCCACCGACGGCTCATAGAGTCTCTCGTTATCGGGCCAGTACAGTTCAAGGACAGAACCGCTGCCTGTCTTTATCCTCTCCGGATACGTGTCGTAGTATACCGTGCTTATGATCGAGCTCACCCTGGTCTCAAATCTGACCAGATAAATCGTATTGATAGTGACCTCCGTCCAGGGGCTCGCCTCATAGTTATCCTTTTCCTTATACCTCACGTAATATGTTCCGGGCGCCAGTCCGCTTATCCTGGTTCCGCTGCAGCCCTGCCAGCCCCAGTTGTTTATGACCTTTGAATAGTCATCGTTGTACTCCATCTCATTCATCAGCCTTGACGGCGACGTCTCGGAACGCTCTATCCAGCCGTCATCATTCGCATCAGTGGACGGGTTGTGTCCCACAAGGGACGGAACCTCGTTATTCGGTGCCTTTTTCAGGTTCCAATAAATATTTATGCGGTCTCTGTAATTTCTGTCGGTTATCCTTGTCTGTCCGACTCTCGTACCGACTCTCCAGCAATAACCGGTCTTCAGCGTGGCTATCGCTCTGTAGGTACCTGCGTTCACTGCCTTTGTCACACCGCTTAGGATGTAATACTGCTCATAGCCGTCTGCCGCCGTCACGCCGGTCTTTTCGGTGCCGTCGTACACAGGCTCATAAACCTTCGGCAGATAATACGCCGTATTCTCCGGTTCGGAAGGCGGAGGCGGTACTTCCGTGGCGGTCACTATGAGTACATAGCTCACTCTTTCTTCCTCGGGCTTTCCCTTGCTGTTTAACAGCCTGTCCACGTTGTTGTAGCTTATCTTTGCAGTGATCGTGGTCGTTCCGATGCCCATGAGCGTGATGCTTCCTCCCGGAAGGATCGCGCCGCCCTGCTGCCTCGTGTCGGTGTTCACAACAGCGGCAACACCCGGGTCGGAGCTCTCCCACTCGATCTTGCTGTGAAGATCAAGAGGCCATGTAATGCCTGCCCCGCTTACATATTCGAATCCGTTTGAGTTGAAATAACTTACAGGCACCAGGAAGCGATTGCCGTTACTGATGTATTCGGCATCCTTTGTAGTGGTGTCTATATAATTTTTGACCAGCGTGGGCTCATCATAGTCCTCACTGAACCATTTTTTGTCAAAGCTCAGACGCTGGACGCCCGTCTGAGTGGTCCTTATCCTGAATGTGAAATCCTCACCGCCCGCAAATGCCTCATATTCCATGATGTCATCGCGATTGACCGAGTAAGGATCCGCTTTGATGGAAAAAGTGATAGTCCTGTTCTTCTGTCCTGAGGACATGCCCTCGTTTCCATCCCATTCAAAGCCGGTATCGCCGGGATCGGCCATCTCAAGTATGATGCTGTCAGCACTCACAAGAGCCGCTTCCGGCACCCACGACTCCACGACCATGTCCAGCAGCTCCTTCTTGTTTAACGGCATATGCCTGGGTACGTAGAGAAGTCTGCCGTCCTCGCCGCTCCATGCCACTCCGTCATCGGGGGCATCAAGGCTGCCGTAGGCCTCCTTCCAGGCAAACGACTGCTCCGCCTCGGTGATGTCTCCGCGCGGTCTGAGGTCGCTCTCTCTTTTGACGGTCACGTCATAAACCTCTTTGGGGAAATAGAGAAGCTCGTTATCTTCCGCCCATTCTATAAATACATCGAGAGGAGCCTCGCTGCTTCTGGAGTCATAGAAGGTGACGGTGATAAATTTGTTGGTGCCGGCGTAAGGGGTATTAAACTCCATCCTGGCACCGCTGCCGTCCTTAAAGATCTCCTCATCGTCCTCTGTGGATTCTCTGAAGGTGATCTTTATATCGGGATCGTTGTTCTTTACCTGCGATGATTCCGCGGGCGAAGCCGTTGCCAGAAGCACCAGCTCATCCACGCTCCTGTCATCGGGGATGTATTTTCTGGAGGGCCTTGAAGCCACCATATCCGTTTTCAGTTCAATGACCGCTTTTCCTACATACTGGGCAAAATTGCTCTGCTTGATCCGCTCCTCTTCATCGGTCCTGCCGTCCATTTCAGAGTATATATAACAGCTGACATTACCCTCGAGCACATCCTCATATCCGAGGGTATAGGTTCCGAGCAGTCTCCGGTTGATGCCCGAAGCTGCCTTGAGTTCACTCACGTTTTTGGTGCCGGTGCCTCCCTCTGCGGCTTCGATCTCCTCCTTGTATGTATTTCCTTCCTTTCCGCGGGTCCACTGGTAATGGATCACATCAGAGTCATTGAGCTTATCGTAATTGAATCCGTTCGGAAGCAGGATCTGCAGCACATCTCCGTACCGCACCTTTGCGATGTCCTGCGTCAGGTTGTGAGGAGTTCTCTCCGGCACTATCACCGGATAGAATCTGTCATCAAAAGGTGCATAGATCCAGTTGGCATAAAGGGTGAAGGCATCCGTTGCCTGACTGTTGAAATCGTATTTGCTGGTACATTCGGGCTCCTTGTACCAGTCGTCGAAGATATATCCTACACGTGTGGGATCTTCGGGCCTCACAAGTGTACCGAGCTCATCGGCAGTCTCCTCTATGATTCCTTCCGCCTGCTTCAATACCGCCAAAGGAGTCACGCCGCCGTCATTGCCGTCATATACGATGTGATGTATCCTCTTGATCTCCACGGAGGTGCTTGCACTGGGTTCATGCCCATCATCTCCCACAATACGGATATAATATGTACCGGGCTCAGTGACTGTCCATTTATTGTCGGAAAGTGCCACGACAAAGGTATCGCCGTCAGGGAACAGATCCGATTTCGAATACTCATATGTGTTCGTACCGGTATTGTAAAAATATACCACAGCATCCGTATCCCTGGAGTTATCAACATAATTCTCAATATGATTGAGAACGGAGACCCTTGTCATAGCGGGTCCGTCTGATTTCCTGACCTCCTCGGTCTCCGCAAAGTCGACACTTGCTTCATGCATGAGCGAGAGATCCAGATTCTCCGGATTCTTTGCCGTTACCACCACCATCAACGTACCGCCCACATCAACATCCGTCACATTGTAGGTGGTTCCGATCTGGATCGGTGATGCAGTATATGCTACCTCCCCCCTGGGCTTTCTGTACCAGGTATAATTCAGCGCATTATTGAACTCAACCAGGGAGCCGCTCCCGGTCACGACCTTGGCAACAAGTCTCGCTCCGTATTTTGCGGTGCCTTCTATGATCACTCTGGCATCCTGCGGCTTGAAGGGCTTGATGACGGCTTTTTTCTTCTGGCTTGCATCCAGGGTGATATCCATGGTTGACTTGCCATGGGTCTCATGATTCCTGTCAGCGGCATATCTGACTTCGTATTCTCCGGCCCCCAGATTCTCCTGAATGCCGTCCAGACCTTCCTTCTCGGTTATGAGCATCCAGCCGCTGTCGTCTGCGGGATCGCGGTCGCTCCTGTACCTGCGGTACTCAAGTGAAAAGTCGGCATTGTCTTTCCTGACCCTGAAGGATCCGTCATTGTTGCTTGAGGTGGTGCAATCCGTGACCGTGGTGATATCGGGGATCAGATTTCCGTAACCGGCTGCTTTATTGATGGCCCAGTTTATGGCATTCGACCCCTCGAGATCCACTGTGAGCTCCGCTATCTTTCTGTTTACATAGTTTTCCAGCCCCCAGGCAAAACGCGAGGTGTTTGTCAGTCTTATGGAAAAGCTGTAGGATCCGGCATCCTTGGCTCTGTACTCTCCGGTTTTATATACTATCGCAGTGACGCCGTCCACAATTCTCTGCGAATCATCAAGACCATACTGCTCTGTACCGTCGTAAGTCCTGGTATTCCCATTGGGAACGGGCACCAGTTCCCTGTAATTGACGGTTATGGTCTGACTCTGTACGCTTCCTCCCAGGATTTTCCTGGCGCTTACCGTGACCTTGGCGCTTCCGTATACATCCTCGTCATTCACTACGTCTTTACTAACGATCGCATTGAAAGCACGTTCCTCACCATCTATACGCTCGATCGTAAGAAAATCAAAAGATGACGAATTGCCGTTGTTGCCTGTTCTCCCCGGCACATATGCGATCGTGGGAGTTCCCACCAGCTCCCATCCGGAATTCAAGCTGACCTTTTGAAACCTGGAAACCGTATCTTCTCCGGCTATCCTGAAGAAGTTAACCTCCAGTTCCATGTCGTCGAACATGTCCTCTTCCGCCTCCGCCACCATCGGCGCGGTTCCGATGTACTGCGAAAGGCTGTTCGGCATATACATTACCCAAACGAGAAAAAGCGCCAGAGCGCGGCGCAGGAAATTCTTTATATTCATAGTTCTGCTTGATGTCATAGGCTTCACCTGTGCGGAGTCATACTCATTTATGTGGTTATACGCATCCACATATTTATCGGCATATACCGCACATTTCTTTAGTCGTACAGGTTATTACCCTGTGAATCGATAACTACAATGGCTGGAAAATCATTGACCGTGATCCTGCGCACCGCCTCTGTCCCGAGATCCTCCCAGGCGATGACTTCAGCCTTTGTTATCGCTTTGGACAAAAGCGCACCGGCTCCGCCGATGGCCGCAAAGTAAACCGCCCCGTTCCTTTTCATCGCATCGATCACCTCCGCGGAGCGGCGGCCTTTGCCAATCATCCCCTTAAGCCCCAGATCAAGGAGTCCGGGGGTGTATTTATCCATCCTCGTGGATGTGGTGGGGCCCGCGGAACCGATCACCTGTCCTGGCTTTGCAGGTGAGGGTCCAAGATAATATATAGTCTGTCCGGCGATATCAAAGGGCAGTTTGTCGCCCTTTTCAAGAAGCTCTGTCATGCGCTTGTGAGCGGCGTCCCTTGCGGTATACATAGTCCCCGATATAAGGACGCTGTCCCCTGCCCTGAGCTTTTTCCATTCATCGCCGTTCTCAAGAGGAAGTGTCAGTCTTATCTCATCCATGTTTTCTCCTGTATGCTGATGTTAAGCCGTCATTTTCAGCTTAAACAACCGCCGATGCATGTCTGTTGACATGACAGCACATATTTACCGCCACCGGAAGCCCGGCGATATGTGTCGGGAATGTCTTTATATGGAGATCCAGCGCCGTGACATCTCCCCCAAGACCTGCCGGCCCTATGCCCAGGGCATTTATTCTGGCAAGAAGTTCTGTCTCCATGCGCGCTATATGCTCTTTTTCGGAACGCCTTCCCGTCGGCACAAGAAGCGCTTCCTTTGCCAGCAGCGTACATTTTTCCACCGTACCGCCGATCCCGACACCGACCACCACGGGAGGGCACGCATTTGGTCCCGCATCTCTCACGGCGCCGACCACTGCTTCCATTACGCCATCCTCGCCGTCAGCGGGTTTTAGCATGAAAAGTCGGCTCATATTCTCGCTTCCAAAACCCTTTGGTGCCACGGTTATGCGCACATTTTCACCCTGGACGATCTTCACATGCAGGACGGCAGGGGTGTTGTCCCCCGTATTCTCTCTCCTTAACGGGTCCTTCACGACCGACTTGCGAAGATACCCCTCAGTGTAACCGCGTCTGACGCCTTCATTCACGGCATCTGTCAGATCGCCGCCCGTAAGATGAACGTCCTGTCCAAGTTCGACAAAGACCACAGCCATCCCCGTGTCCTGACAAATGGGTATCTCCTCTCTTCCCGCGATATCCAGATTCTCCCCCAGGCGTGCCAGTATCTGCACACCCAAAGGGTTTCTCTCTTTACCCGCCGCCTCTCTGACAGCCTTCTCCATGTCAGGAGAAAGCTTCAGATTAGCCTCTATACACAGATCCCGCACCACCTGAGTGATGCGGGAAAGCTCTACCTCTCTCAAAATGCCAGTTCCTCCCTCACCTGACGCAATTCTTCTGTCGAAGGCTCCGTGGGCTTCCAGAGAATTCTCTGTCCGTCATTAGTATATCTGGGGATCACGTGCAGGTGAAAATGCATGACAGTCTGTCCTGCTGCCGTTCCATTGTTCTGTACAAGATTCACGCCGTCGCAGGACAGCTTCTCCTTCATCCTGTCCGCGATCCTTTTTGCCAGCTTTATCGCTCCGGCCGCCGTCTCATCGGGAAGAGAGAAAAGATCGTCACTGTGATCCTTCGGAATGATCAGGGTATGCCCTCTTGTGGCCGGTCCGTTGTCCAGGATAGCCCTGAAGCTGTCGTCCTCGTATATGGTATTGGTCGGAATGTCTCCGCCGGCCAGTTTACAGAAAATGCAGTCGTCCTTTTTCATGATCCCTCCTTAAAAGCAAATATCTGATCCAGATTTCTTAAAAGCGTGAAATCGCCCTTCATCTTGATATTCCCCTCCATGAACGCTCTCTGGAAGGTGATCCTCCCGCCGGTGATCTCTCTCATCTGATCGGTGGACATCGATAGCGTGGCATCAGTGACAGAATCAGCGTCATGATCATATTCGCACTTGGAACCATCTATCTTTATCAGCAACGGCGTACTACCGGGCTTATCAGTGAACACGATCCTGTAATCGGCCCTGACTCCGGCCATCGGCTTGAATCTGCCCGCAAGAAGCTCCGGGAATTCATCATCGCTCTCCGTCTTCTGTTCCCGGTCCATCATACCCCTGAACAGATCTGTCAGCTCCTTTATATCTTCCTTCTGCTTATGAACGTAATTGTCGTCAGAGACATAATGCGAGAGCTGTTCTGACTCCTGGGGCGTAAGACTGACGCTCCTCGGTACGGCTATCTTCTGCTTGACAGCCTGATTGCTGGCAGGCAGACACGAATACTTCTGGCTGATGGTGCGGTAAATGTTCTCCGTTTTCTTCTCTATAAGCTTTCTGTATTCCGTGCTGGATTCCAGAGTGGCCGTATCCGCGATATAACCGCATATGCCGCTGCACACGAGACCCCCCAGGATCTCCCATGCCGATTCCAGATTTGTCTTGCCCTCACGCTCGCCGTATGTCGTGGACATCACGACAGGTGCCATATACAGAGTCGAGATCTTCTCTTTGTCCCCGTAAAGCCAGCATGCATCAAGAAACTGCATCAGATAACCGCCCACGCCGTACCATTCCACGGTCCCCGCGAGTATTATCCCGTCGGCTTCCCTGAGGGTTCCGGGCAGGGCGGTTATATTGTTCTTATCCTCATACAGATTATACTGCCGCACCTGAACATTTAATTCCTTCAGAACTCCGGTCATCACGGACAGGACTGAGAGCGTGGGATCGTCTATCATGCCCCTCGCGCCGTAATAGATATTTATCTTCATGATCGAACCTCCGGATGGATCTGGCAAAAACTTTATGCTGTCCACGGATTGCTCCGTTGCTTCACATCTCCCGTAATCTGTTTATTATACCACGGATCTCGCCGAAATTCATTCGGGAATTGTATTCCGCATCTTCGATTCTCCAGCCGGTACTCTGTATTCTCGTGGTAAGCGGTCTATCCTGCTTAAGTTCGCTTTGACACAGAACATGGTGATCCATACGAAAGACATATCAAAGAAGCCTGCTATGCCTTTCGCGGCATAAAATACTCCCAACCGAAGGTGCAATGTCTTTAAGTTGAGAATATTATGTAAACTAAAACTCCCCTGCCGGTGATTTATGAAATCGGCAGGGGGCCTTTTTTCGGATAAAGAGAAAGCGCTCCGACCGAAGTCGAAGCGCTATGTGACTCATGTTTTCGCAAACCGCTGTATCAAATCCTGAGGAATGCTTAACTTGTTAATGCCGTTTTCCTCAACATAATTAAGATACGCTCTTACATCATAGCCTATGGGTTGCGGTTTTTTGTAAGGATTGTGTTGTTTGATAAACTCACGCGCTATCTTTTTATTTGAATTCACGGTTGCTTTTTTCATAGTCATACTCTTTGATAATATTGTAAATCTACTAAAAAGAGAACCAGACCCGCTGTTAAGGTGACAGAGCCTTTTTAAATGTTCCTACTAAATCAATGCTTTATTTGACTGCAAACTCCCATACTTATTACGCCCGGCACCATTAAGAATTTTTAACAATAATACCTTATTTCTCCAAACTGCTCTATCCATCGATCCGTGATGTATTCACTATTGCTCTCTATCACCATGATCAATCTACGTAAGATTCTTTCCGGAATATCGGAATTGTTATTGGCTACAATCACTCGTCCTGTACTGGAGATCCATAGCTTTGTAGCATTGGCACCCGCACGTCCCTCTGCTATATGCACATGAATCGGTTCCAAGGGTGCGCTTTCATTTGACCAGAAATAGATGATATATGGTCCGATCCTAAGAAGCTGCGGCATATATTACGCCTCCATCCTTGGAAAACTCGATCATTGCAGAAGCATTGTTTCTGACAAGCTGCATAAAGAAACTCATTTCCGTTTCCGAGTAACCGTCAATATCCTCCCAGGTATATTCCGGAAGCCAGCACACCGCATGATGAAATCCGTCTTTTTCATCGGGGGTTTCTATATACACCTTTACCCGCCCATCCTGTTTCATTTCAGAATGGGTTATTTCTGTATCATCATTAAGAGTCAGGTACGGATACATCATCTTCTTTATCCTCGCATTTTGCGGCTGATCCTTTATGGCATAAGAATAAGCCACGCATAAAACACATGAACTCCCTCATTAGTATTATACATTCATGTGGTTGTTGCTACAAGGTATTCAGGATAAACAAGCCTGGTCTCATCTTTGATCGTTTTTAATATTTGCTGTTCTGCCTGCCATATTCATCTTTGAAATATCTCTGTCGATATTTCCCATAGAAAGTTGCACAACCGTCTCCCGGTGCGGGCTCCCCGGAATTCACCTGAATTCAAACAGCAGTCTGCCCAGTCCTATCTCGTCTCCCGGCCGTATATCAACGGTTTCGTTGGGCTTTAATCTCCTGCCGTTAAGCCAGGTGCCGTTCGTTGAGTTGAGATCCTGCATCCTCGTTGCCTGTCCCGATCCGTCGCCGGAAAACCTGACATGCATCCTGCTCACCGACGAGTCGTTTATGATCTGGTCAGCAGCCCCTGCAAGCTTTCCGATTGTACAGGGAAGTTTTTCCATCATTATATTGATCGTCTCCTCCCCATTCCGTCCGTAAAGCTTGCTCACATTATCGTGGATCGAAACATCGAGCACCGTGGTACGCTGGTCCTCGTCTGCCGCACCGGCCGCATCGATCCGAAGCGGTGTATGATGCGTGATCTCTCCCTTCTCATGTACCGATGGAAAGCTTCCGGAAAGCACCGCCTCTTCCAGCCGCACCGGCTGATGCTCCGTGGGTCCGATGCCCGCATCCTGCGCTCTGCTCCCGTCTGTTCCCCGCTCTGTGCCCGCTCCCTTCAGTATGAGAAGGAGCGACACGGTCGTTGCGATGAGACTCGCTCCCGCAACAGCCAATGACAAAAGATTCTCGATTCTGTTCAGATACAGCAGTCTCCTCACGACCAGATTCCCTGCAAACACCGCAACAGAGAGTATGCCGGTCACCATCGGAAGCTTTTTCTTTCGCGGAGCGGGCAGAGGTCCGCCCTCGTCCATCGCCGCAAGCATTGCCTCATAGTCGGCGTCTGACGGCGTTTCCTGAGCTATGCTTATGCATTCCCTGCACACCTCCTCACCGGCCGGTTCCTGCTCCTTGTCCTGTTCTTCTTCAGCTTCTTCCAATGCTGCCTTTGCCATATCCGCGATCAGCATCGATCCGGTATCTGCCATCCCGCAGAGACTATATGCCATGATCGCTGCCTTTTCATCATCGGGATCGATCAGATCGAGCAGTCCCTGCGCAAAAGCGGAAAAGGATGTCTCTTCGCCAGGTACAGAAGCAGAAAACGGACAGTATGCAAAGTAGAAATTTTCTTTTCTCATATCCGCATATATGCAATCCGCCGAAAACAACACGTTATCCATATCCAGCAGATAATCCTCCAGCGTGTCCGCAAGCTTTATTATCGCCCGCATAAGTCCCCCGAACTCCCGCGCTCCCATACCGGATCCGGCAAATCTGTTCCTGATCGACTGCCTTGAATCGATCCCGTAATACAGATAGATCTCGCCGTTTATATCGCGCATGCTGCACGGCAGCATCCCCTCCGGGGTTCCCGCGGCAAACATCTTCATCCTGTAGTCATCTCCGGCAGGCGCCCCGCACAGCACCATATAATTATGCCTGAGATCCCTGTCATATCTTATTTCCATGTCTATTCTCCTCCCCCGCGCAATTCTCCGGCTACACCCATTGCTATATCCCAGACCCTGTCAATTCTTCTGATCCTTGCGGAGGGATCGATGATCTCCGCCCTGGCTCCGGCATAGTGAACCCAAGAACCTGCCGGCATGAGTGACGAACCGCTCATGGCCCGGTGTGATGCCTCAGTAGTAGAGATAACTCTTACCGCATCTGCCGAGATCCCGACCTCCACCGAAGGATAATCGTTCGCGAAGTACTTGCTCCCGAATACCGCATCCGCCAGACTTAACAGATATGACTCCCTGTCTCCCCCCGTGTCCCTTTCCGATGCGACACTGGTTCTGAAAGCAAGCAGGTAGGTATCCTGAGACAGGATGCATCTGCCGTAAAGATAAAACGTGAAATGTATCAGCAAGGCCATCACAAAAAGCACTATCGGAAATACCAGTGACATTTCAAGAGTAAAATATGCTCGTCTAAGCAAATACATAACCGGCCACCCCCATTCCCACCAGAAGAAACGGTATATACGGAAGACTGCTCTTTCTGTCGGCCCTTTTCAGCACCAGCAGCAGCACAGACGTGATCCCGCAAAGAAAAAAGGCCGCAAATATGCCCATAAACATGATTTCCATCCCGAACACCGGCCCCACCGACATTGCAAAGAGACCGTCGCCGTATCCCATCGCCTCTTTTGACAGAAAAGCCAGTGCTACTAACGCCGCCCCTGGTATCAGTGAAAGCAGCGGGGCAATAAACCAGCTTCCTCCCAAAAAGGCGCTCTTTGCGATAAATATCGCCGATATCAGGCACGCAGCGAAAAATACGAACCGGGGCAATTCTTTTTTTCTCACATCATAAACAGCCGCAACAACCGTCACAGCAAGAGATAGAATAGTAAACAGTTTCATAACGTTCTCCTTGATTGGCTTCGTTCCCGGTAATTCTGACATACCCATCGCCCGTTTTATCCTAACCGCACAGACTGCAGGGCGGCCATCCCCCCACCTCCGATAAGTGGACATAATATATCGTTCTCCTCAGCCCGGGACAGTTTACCGTACTGTGTATCCTGTCTCCGCCGTCAGACACGTATACCGTTCCCCGTCCGTTGCCGTATCCGCCGCATATCTCGCACGGCGTATAGCTCTCACCCTGATTGTTTTCCGCATACGGCGCCTGCCCGGCGGGTATGGATCTGACCGCATGCCTTAAGTGTCTGCAATTGATGTTTCTGTGATATACCGTTCCGTTCTCGGTGATATATACTATCGGATCGTCATCTGCGTCGCCTTCCGTACCTCCCGCACCGGGTTCATAACCGGTCCATGCGTGACCGAAGTATCTGGCTTCCAGCGGAAATCCCGCAGGCGAAACTATCCCGGGAAAAAACGGTTTGGCTCTCCAGGATGCCACAAGATCTATCTCATCGGCATTTTGCATTATCTTAGATCTGAGAAAGCTTATACCTCCGTCCACAGGTCCGAGACGGATATGCTCCTCACCCAGATAATCCCTTACCGACGATTCAACGTATGCCGCGGAATAGATCAGGGTACCCACATCTCCCAGTACGCTTCCGGTCTCATCGCCCGCTTCCGTACCGGTGAGCTCATCGATCACATCATCCGCATACATCATGTCAAAGGCATGAAATGATATATGATTGCCGGTCTGATGCAGCGCAGCCGTCATGTCGGATTCCATCCTCAGGATATCGAAGGCTGCCAGTATGTTCACAAAGAAAAATATATACAGCGGCAGCGCGATCGATGCCTCGACGGTCACGGAGGCGCGCGGGGAAGCTTTTTTACCCGGATCCGCATTGGATGCTGCCCGGAGCGGCTTTATCAAACTGAATGCAATTCCATACCCGGATAAAAACATCTCCCCCGCGCGCCGCCATACCCCGCTTCCCGTATTATCTCTTCTCATATCCGTATGTCCTCATCAGATGCATATCAAAACCATATCTGCTGCTGAGCCTCATATCAGCTTCAAATATATCCAGACACCAGTCCAGTCTGAAATTCCCGTCTCCCGGAGACTGCCTCACATCCATCTCGATAATGTCCCCCATTCTTGCGGTCTTTTTATCCAGATCCTCAAGCATCAGCAGCATGCGCAGATAGTCCTTATATGACAGGCCGTCGCCGCCGCCCCCCGCCAGGTTATCCCTGAAGAACGGGAGATTCTCGAGCGAAAGCTGCCAGCTTGCTGCGGTTTTTATAAGCGGTACCCTGCCGCCAAGATAGAGTCTCCGCATATCACTTATCGATTCCGCAAAAGACCATGCGAACAGGATCGACATTTTGAACGGTTCCATAAGCTCGGGCATGAGGATCACCGCAGAGAGAATAAGCGCCAGAGCTTCAGCCTCTCCGACCTTTACGCCGTCGGTCATTATATATGCGAAATTCGAAGCCTCCCTCCAGAAGAGCAGCGTCCTGCCGCAGCTCTCCAGATTGTCATAATCGCAGTCTTTGCCGGCGATAATATACTCCAGCTGGTACTTTAACAGCCCATCGTCCTTCGGTTCGGTGTAACAACCCGTTTTTTCCACGAAATACTGGTTCAACAGCAGTCTGTCAGTAACCGAGAGATTTTCACTCTCATCAAGTCCCGTACCGCGGTTGTTCTCCCTGTGCGACATATACCTGTCCAGATCTACGGTTCTCACCGAGACCGACGACGGATCGGGCACCGACAGAGACACCACGCCCAGCCCTTTCTGTGACTCAACGGCATCTGCGGGATTGTCGGGTATAGGTTCCTCCGTTTCGCCCTCGTCCGTCTCTATTTCAGGCGCGTCCTCGAGCATTTCATCTATCCGTTCGCGGTTTTCTGCGGCACAGGCTTCGACGTCGTAAGTGTCGAAGCCGTTGGCCGCAAGAACACCCAGATTCGCGGTTGCCTCGGATATCCTGTCCATCACCGGATCTGCCCTCATGTATTCCAGTATCTGGCGCCGAAGTACAGCCCCTTCCCCGTCTGTCGCAAAGGAATACGCGGGAATGCTCACTTCGTCGCAGGTCATTCCGGTAAGCGTGGCGCTTCCGGTTATCCTGCCCACTGATGTTGACTCAAAATTACCCTTCATGAAATAGCGCAGATGCTCTTCCACATTCGCCATGGACGGCGAATCGGTCTGATAGGAACAATCTGTAAGCAGCAGATCATACTTTTCAAACAATGCGCGGTTATACTCGGCAAGAACGGAGTTCATCGATATATCCGCCGCGCATTCGGCCTTCATCTTTATAGCCCCTATCCGCGCGTTCTGAAACAGCGCCAGTATCAGCGACAGCATTATCGCTATCGTGAGTGACAGATAGACAGTGAGATAACCTTTTTTCATATCGTCAGCCTGTAACCGCATTCGTTTCTTCATTGATCGTCTGAAATACCCGCTCCACTATGCCGCTGATCTGTTCCTTGAACACTATGACCAGACCGATCAGCACCACGATGATAAGTATGACTTCCACCGTGCCCATACCGTCTTCATCCCTGAAGAAGGATTTCGCGCGATCCTTCATCCGCATACCGAGATTCCAAAGATAACCGTACATGCTTTTTTCCTCCTTTCACGCAGTTTTGTATCTGAAGCACGCCCGTCCGCCTAGGATCGACAGGTCATGCGGCAGAACCCTGGATAACAGCCCGATCACAATGATGTGTAAGCAGGCATTATTATCATCACCATCACTATCACCAGCATCAGGATCATCGGCAGAAGAAGCTTTGTGCCCGCCTCCTCGCCGCGTTTTCTCGCAATATCCATGCGCTCCGAAAGCGCTTTTGCGGACTCCTCCTGAAGAAGAGGCAGAAGTCCGCTGTTGCCCTTCCTGAGGTTCTGGGACAGAAGCGTGCACAGACGCGTGTACTGCTTGGATCTGCATCTTCTCGAAAAATGCTCGTAAGCCGTATTTTCCGAGATGCCGCTGTCGATCTCGTGTATAGTCCTTTTCAGCTCTTCATAGAGAAAACGTCTGCTCTCACCCTTTTCCAACAGCTTTTCATAATCCCCGACCAGTTTGCGGAACACATTGCGGACCGTCATACCCGCCCCGAGATACAAAACGAGCTTTGATACGAACTGGGGATAGTCGGATATCATCTCCTCCTCCCTCTCTTTCACCTTTTTCTCAAGGTCCTTGTCCTTCATGGCATAGACTGCCACCGCGGCGATCAGTATGAACAGGAACAGTATCGGCGCATCGTCCTTTACCTTCTGCGTCCAGGTGTAGGTGCTCTCTCCTATGCTCTCCGGAAGCTCTATATACTCCTCATGGATAGTCGCCCTGTCCGCCTCCTCAAGTAACGACTTCACCCCCTGCTCCCACAGCTCCTCACCGGTGTAATGCGGCGGAAGGATCCGGGCGTATATATCCGTCTCCCACCTGTCATCCATGTAGGAAGCTTTAGCGGTGAGTCTGACAGTTATGCCCTCCTGAGGTATGTTCTCCTGCTGCAGTTTCCCGTCGGAATGAATGATCGCGTAATTCTCCGGTATCCAGGCTATGTCAAAGGGATAGCCCTCCAGCTTCTTTATCAGTGTAAGATCAGTGGTCACATCATCCAGAGACGGATTGTCGCCGAGAACAGCTTCCGGCAGCTTTTCCGCGAGCTCCATGAACAGTTCATCGGCCTGCTCCTTTGTATATTGCCTGTCACTTATTGAGAGCTCTATCTCCATGTTCATTGACGGATCCTCCGGGACCTCCATTACAAGTGTCTCCTTATGAGAGCCCGTTCCGTACCCGTTTCTCTCTATCCTGCCGTTTTCATCGACCACGTTTTTGTTCCTTGCGGACACGGAGATCAGGCATGCGAGAACCGACCCCGCACATATGAGCATCAGCGTAACGCCTATTTTGTCCGCGTAATACAGTCTTCTCGCCTCATCCGGATTGACTGAAGGATCCAGCATTCCGAGGTTCATGCCGATCTTTGCATCTCTGCCCGGTTTCCGGAAAAAGGGAACAGCTCTGTACAAAAATGCGCCCATTCTGGTGAAGCGCCCGCGTATGCCCTTCGTCTCATCACCGCCCTCAGGCAGAGTTTCGTCTCCGGATAACAGTCCGAGAAAAAACAAAAGGATCGCGGGTATAAGATAAAGCAACGCGGTCATCGCTTTCATATCACACCTCCACCGCAATGATCTTCTCGGACAGAAGATAGGCAAATACATAGAGTGCAAGACAGGCGCTCATCACCGCTATACCCGTTATATTGTGATACATCGGCTCAAAAAAACCCGGCGAAGTGACCCCCACATATACCAGGATAAAGAACGGAACTATATCCATTATCCTCGCCTCCATGCGTTTCGATGCAAGCATCACATCTATCTCATTCTCAACCGTAAGCTTCTCCCCTATAACGGCCGCCGTATCCGCCATCATCTGCGTCATGTTTCCTCCGCTTCTTTTAGCGACGGCAAAGACTCCCACGAACTCGCGTATATCTGCGTTTTTCGATCTCTCCCCAAGGTCCTCCAGAAGCTTCTCCAGCGTGATATTGTTCTTTAAGCCCTTTACTATCCTTGTAAGTTCCTTAACGATAAGGCTTCCCCTGCCGTATAAAAGCGTCATATCCCCCACGGCCTCCGCAAAAGCATTCTCCACAGAATAGCCGGCTCTCTGGTTTGTTGACACCGACATGATCGCATCCCTGAACTGTATGCCCAGTTCCCTTGACCTCTTCCTTGTAAGATCCCTCTTTTCCTTCACAAAAAAAGGCAGGATGAGCGGCGAAAGCACCGGGACAGCCAGAAGAGAATGGTAGAAAAACCATGCGAATCCGAGTATTATTGCGGCTCCCTTTAGCAGTATCGGCCAGTCACCGGGTTCCGGCCGGAAGTCTCTCACCAGCCGCTTTAAGCTTTCCATCATTGATCAGTTCCCCCTTTCTCACAAACTCTCCCATGATCCTTCCGTCAGGATCCGTGCCTCTCTCCTCAAATGCAAACAGAGTATGAACCTCTATTCTGCCCGTTACCGGATCTACTCCTCCCGTGATTTCCGTGATCTCAAGCAGCTTTCTCGTTCTGTCACGGAGCCTTCCCAGATGAACTATCAGATCTATGCCGCTTGCGAGCTGCCCTCTTATGGCGGGAAGCGGCAGATCCATGCCCATCAGTATCATGGTCTCCAGTCTCGAGAGCATATCCGCCGCGCTGTTGGCATGTCCCGTGGACATGGAGCCGTCATGTCCCGTATTCATAGCCTGTATCATGTCTATGGTCTCGCTTCCCCTTACCTCTCCGACCACGATCCGGTCAGGCCGCATCCTGAGCGAGGATTTTATGAGATCCCTTATCGTGATCTCCTTGCAGCCCTCAACATTGGCATTCCTGGCTTCAAGCTTCACAAGATTGGGCACATGTCTGATCTGCAGTTCGGCGTTGTCCTCGATAGTGATGACCCGCTCATCCGCGGGGATGCTGTCCGACAGGGCGTTCAGGAACGTAGTCTTACCCGACCCGGTGCCGCCCGAGATAAAGATGTTGTATCCCGCGCGCACCAGCGTTCCCAGATAATCGGCGAGATATGGAGTTATAGAGCCGAAGGAGATCAGCTTCTCCATGGTGATCGGGTGCTCGGGAAAACGGCGGATCGTTATGATGGGGCCGTTAAGCGCCACCGGATCGAGCACGATGTTCACGCGCGATCCGTTTCCGAGCCTTGCATCAACAATTGGAGATGCCTCATTCACCACACGGTTGCATCCGGCCACGATCTGCTGGATGACATCGTGCAGCTTTTCGGAGGACTCGAAGGAAGACTCATACCTCGTTATCCTTCCGGCACGCTCGATAAAAATGTTGTCCGTGCCGTTCACCATGATCTCCGTGACCTCCGGATCGTCCACCAGCTGCTGCAGAACATCAAGTCTGCGTATCGAGGAAAAGATCTCGTTTCTGAGCCGTATTCTCTCTTCGAGATCTATATCTCTCTCCCTCGCACCACGTGAGATCTCGCGGTCAATGCGTTCATACATCTCTTCATCGCTTATTTCCCGCGCCAGATCCATACCGGAAAAAAGCGACTCCCGTATGATTGCTCTCAACTCATCATGACCGGTCATCCATATCCTCCTCCAGCATTTCTTCAAGGTATGCGGCGAGCGGTCCGCTGCCGTAACACGCGAGATCCGCGGGAAGTCTTGAAAACACGGGGAGCTCAAGTTTCCTGATACTGCCTGCAAGATCCTCATATCCCGTTCTCTTAAGGGTTCTCTCGAATTGCTTAAGCTTCTCCGCAGAGACGGGATCCGTGCGCTCTATCATGCAGATCCTGTCAAATTCCCTGAGCACATCAAATAATCCCCGCATACACACCGACAGATCACACACTATCCGCGAATATCCGGCAGAGACTGCAACCTCCTCCAGCAATTCCCGCCACTTTGAGCACTCCGTATCCTGTATCGTGCGGAAGGAGTCCGCGGGATAAATGATATCGAGGGCACCGGCCCTGACACGGATGCGCGATATGTGAAAGGCCAGTTTTGCGGGCTCGCAGTCATGAAAGTAGAGAAGATCTGTGAGATCTCCGCCATCTCCGTACGCCCTGGGTATGCCTGAAAATGGCTCAAAGGACAAAAACAGAGTGTCGCCACGCTGCGCATAGAGCTGGCCCAATGTCAGCGCAGAAGTGGTCTGGAGACATCTCGTGAGCGGGGAAAAGAACCCCGTAAGTTTTGCCCGCACGGCGGTTCCTACGGAAAGTACTCCCGGAAAAGAGGGTGAATCCATGACAAGCTCATTTATCTGCCCGATGAGCTCGGAGATCCTGTGATACTTGTTCACTTTTCTGACATTATCTCCCTCTATGTCCGATCCCACACCCTCGGTCAGGATAATCACATACTGATACTCCTTCGGCTTTATCCTGTCCGTAAAGCTCTCTGATACCAGCAATATACTCTCCGGGTCCCTGTATGCGGAAAAGATCTCCTCATCGGTAAAATCGTGCACAGAAACCGCATAGGGCAGTCTCTCTCTTAGCGCGCCGTCAAGCCTTCTGCAATAATCCACATCCCGGTCAAATATCACTATGTTTGTCTCGTTCACAGTTTTCCTCCGAATATGAAAAAAATGCTTATGAGGATCGGAACCGCAAATCTTATGGTCATATCCTTTCTCCCCATCACTGCCAGTTTTATCAGACCGTACGCCGCGCCTATCAGGAAAGAGACCATGATGCACATACAGACTTCGCCGAAGTTCAGCCAGACAGCCGCCGCGGCAAAAAGCTTCACATCACCGGCTCCTATCCCTCCGGCCAGATAGACCGGAAAGAGGATCATAAAAGCCAGAAGTGCCGCGGCCAGGGCACCTGAAAAACCCCGTATTCCTTCTGAGACAAAGGACAGGAGCATCCCTGCCGCAAACCCCGGTAAAACCCACAGGTTATAGATTTTTTTCCTGACAAGGTCGGTCACCACCGCACCTGTCAGAAATACAAATAAAACAGCTATGATACAATCCTCCTGTTCTGAGAGAATCCTTAAGAATGTTACCGGCGGCCGTTCGCGAGAACCGCGGATCGCTGCCATGGCGCAATATTAACAGGCGTTTTAATGTCGCGCAAGGGGTGAAGTAAAAGTTCGGCACTTTGCACAAAAAAAACATTAAAAACGGTCTCAACCTTTGTGCAATATTACCAAAGGTTAAGACCGTTTCCGGCAAAAATCCCCCGGATCCGGGATCCGGGGGATGTATATTAACGCGGTCTTTTTTGACGCGCGCGACGCGCTCAGGCCATGAATCCGCGGTTGGAGGCGGGATCCGCGACAGTCTCGTTGAGTCCTGCCTGCCCGTATGTCATGCCCGCGACCACGCTCTGCGCGTTAGTCATCTCGGGCTGTGAATCATCCATTTTCTCAAGCTCCAGATATGTTTTATGCAGGCCTTCCGTGACTATGCGCGCATTGGCATAGTGCACGGGATCGCGATCGGCTATCGCCCTCACCAGCTCCTGTTTCGCGTACAGATAAAGCTGCAGGAGATTCCTGGAGATCTCATACTGCATATCCAGACCGCTGATCAGCTGATCCACACAGCCCTGTGCACGCACATTTTCCTTGTCAGCGGCTTCAAGGTCACCGGCTACCGTGGCTTTCTCGGCATCACTCATGTAATCATTCGTCATCTCATAGAGTATCGTGACCAGCTGTGTTTTATTTGCCTGTGTTATACGCAGTTTGTAGGCCTGTTTTTTTTCTTCGGTCATCTTTATCCCTCCGTTTTTCTGACATTGCGCTTACAATAGGTCTTCTCAAAGAATATCACAATCTTTCGCCAAACTCCACGCGAAAGTACATTCATCACTGCAGCAGCTGCAGCAGATCGGCAGGTCTCTGGTTAGCCTGCGCGAGCATCGATATGCCCGCCTGCGTCATTACCTGCAGTGTCGAATACTCTGTCATTTCCTCCGCCATATCGGTGTCCATGATCGTTGAATATGAGGATGTCATATTCTCCTCATTCACCTCAAGGCTCGTCACGGTATGCTCAAGCCTGTTCTGGTAAGCACCAAGATTGCTTCTGATCTCAGAGACGGAGTTGATCGCCCTCTTTATGTCACTTATGGCCTCGCGCGCCCAGGACGGGTCGCTCACATCCGTAAAGCGTATACCAAGGTAGTTCAGGGAAATGTCAGGTATCTCAACGTTGAGCATCTGTCCCTCATTGCTTCCTGTCTGGGATGCCATGCCATATCGATCCTTGGCGTAATAATCACCGTTGTCGGGAATATTGACATGTACGTATTCCGATGCCGTTATCTCCCTGTCTATCTGGAGTGTCAGAGACCTTCCCTCCAGGTCGTAGAGCCGGACGCAGTCCCCGTAAATCTCGGTTTTTATTTCCCCGTTGAAAACATTTCCCTTGCTTGCGTGAGTTCCGGGCTCGAAATATGTGGCGGTAAGTGATCCCAGATCGTGCTCGGGATCAAGCTCATGATTATCGTCCTTTATCGAATTGTCCCTCGTAAGTCTTTGTATATCACCCGAATTCCTCAGCTTGGTGCTCATTCCCACTATGCAGAAATCCTCAAACTTATCGATACCCCTGACATCCAGAACCTTTATATACGGATCGGTCGTATCGCCATGCTGCAGGCCGTTGAGACCGAGCGCCGAGTAGACCTTTTTGCCGAAGGTTCCGTCTAAGAGGTTCTGGCCGTTGAACTGGGTGTTGTTCCTTATCCTGCCGATCTCTTCCTTAAGCTGGGCTATCTCGTTCTGGATATAGTCCCTGTCAACATCCTGCAGGGTGTCGGTCGATGCCTGGACTGCCAGTTCGTTCATGCGCTGGAGCATATCGTGGATCTCGGAAAGCGCCCCGTCCGCTGTCTTGATCGCATTTATCGAATTGCCTGAATTCTTCTTTGCCTCCTGCAGACCCTTTATCTGCGCGTTCATCCTGCGGGACATTGCAAGTCCGGAGGGATTGTCCTTGGCGTTGTTAATCTTCTTTCCGCTGGAAAGTCTGCCTGTTGATGCCGTATACTTCTTGTCGTTTACAGAGAGCGCGTTCTGCGCGATCATTGCCGATACATTGTAATTAACTCTCATCTTTTCCCCCTTTCGGAAAGCTCTGTCAGATTGTATATCGGATCGCTTCCACAAATGCTTTAGCAAGTCCGAACAAGGTCTCGCTGTCAGTCTCTTCTCCGGGCAGTGCATCCATCTCTTTTCCTTCGCCCACGCGGTAGATCAGATTTATATCCTCTGCGGAAGACGCATTCCCCAGGATATCTCCTGCCGCCTTCGCAAAACGGTCCCGCACCGCCCCTAAAAAGCTTACTTCACGCGCACTCTCCGCCTCACTGGTATTCAGTGTGCCCGCGGCTTTTCCCTCTCTTACGGACACGGAGAGCGTCAGCACTCCGTATTCGGAGGTCGGGACGGATGCCTTCATAAGGCTTCCCTCGCCGCGGCTTTCCTTCAGAGTCACATGAAGGTTTACGCGTTCGCCCTCAAGCTCCACCGGGATGTCATAGCTTCCGCGGTCGGCGGATCTGGTGGCGACTGTGAGCTGCCTGTTCATCATGATCATGGTCTCGAGATCGACATAAGTCCCGGCATCCTCCATCATCAGATCCAGATCTTCCATCATCTCCTGTGTCCTGTCCTTGTAGATCTGCTCAAAATGCTCGCCGTCGGAGAGTGCCTCTTCCACAGCCTTCATTGCTTCTTCCTGCACATCCTTATCAGCTCTTTTTGATGAGAGCTTTGCGAGAGCGTCCCACACGCTGTCGGTTCTGCGTCTCGATGTGCGGAGTGCGCGCAGGGCACCTATGAAATCAGGCGTTGCGGGTATACCGTTCAGGATCAGTTCTTCCGCAGCTTCTTCTGCCTCACTCCCCGAAAGCTCATGCCTGATGCGCGCCGCCTGCTCGTTCGCGTAAGCCCTTTCCGCCATCGTATTCATCTGTGCGGACGCGTAATCCCCTTCCCTCGCGGGAAGTCCCGCCTCCATAGCGTCAGCGAGATCCGTGAGCCCTGTCTCTTCATCAGGCCCGAGCGCGTGGAGTTTTTCCGGATCCATGTGCTCGTATGCGGAATGCGCGCGTCCCGCGTAATATGTAAACGCCGAGGATATCTGCTCCGAGATCGACGGTGTCTTATATCCTCCGTCCAGACCGCCGAAATCATCATCCACACGTCTGTCGATCCCTCTGCGGGCCGTCTTTGCCGATCTGGTCGCAGTGAGCAGATTGCCGATCGTCATGTCGGCCTTTTGCTCCAGGAGAGCTCCGATCGCCGCATGGCCGGTCTTCTCCAGGGTGTTGAAGAGTCTGTAGATGCCTATATACGACTCTCTCTCCTCGGGTGTGATCCCCTCGGCTTTTTCGAGCTTGTAGAGGAATTTCGAATACTTCTCCTGTCTGCCCCTCTCGTCTCCCCCGCGCCGGTCGAGCTCCTGCTTAAGCTCATCCAAAGTCATGGCAAGAGGATTCTTTCCGTCTCTTATAAGCGAGAGCACGGCCGCGGGCTTTAACCTGTCCGTCACATCTTTCAGCCTCACATCCTGTCCGCGCACATTCTCGACAGACGCACGGGTGATCTCCATTGAGTTGTAGCCGAGGATCCTTACTGCCCTGCGGTTGTCCTCAGAGGTCTCCATACCAAGCTCCCTCAGGATATCATCAACATTTCCGAAGGCCTTTTTTATACTGTCGCCCAGATCACTCCTTACCTGTGTTCCGACAGCTTCGTATGTGTTTACGGCAAGCGCGGCAGACACCGCACCTGATCTGCCGGCAAAACTCCCCGCGCTCTTAGCGATATCATACAGGTCTCCCCGTTCGAGAAGCTCCTGCTTTGCCGCGACAAAGGCAGCCGGAGCTGCGCTTATGACAGCCGTCTGCCTGATCGAGGCTTCAAATAGACCGTATCTTCCGACGGCCGAGAGCTCAGAGACCTCAAGAGATGCATTATATATCGCAGTCCCGTCGGATGCATATCCGGCGCCCTCCTTATTTCCCGCGGCTTCCGGAAACAGTTCTTTTGCGATCTCTTCTCTTGCCGCCTTCAACTCGTCTATCAGCTCCTCCATGGGCAGGGTATCGATCTTTACTCCCTTTTCAAGAAGGCGCACATTGACCTCAGTCGACATGTAGAGCCTTG
The DNA here is from genome assembly GCA_024697225.1 of Lachnospiraceae bacterium. Taxonomy (GTDB): domain Bacteria; phylum Bacillota; class Clostridia; order Lachnospirales; family Lachnospiraceae; genus Butyrivibrio. The sequence goes on along the minus strand of JAILGA010000131.1, from coordinate 30,058 downwards.
CTTCCTCGAGTTCCTGACGCCACATGAGTTCAGACGCCCTGCTCCTTATGCTCACGGGATCGGCAAGATTTCCGGATGAGGCGGGCAGACCATCGGAAACGGCGGAAACAGCGGCATCCGCCGCAAGCTGCAGGTCCACCGGAAACTCAACACCTGTGATGTCCATGACTCTCTTAATGCTGTCCGGCGTGAGCGGAATACTGTTTTCGATCATCCACCCCGCGCGCTCTTTTGCGGCATCACCGTCAAGACCCGCGCTCTCAAGCACAGCATCTATCTGGGGCTCGAGCTTTGCAAGGTCAACATCCTCTGCCTTTTTCGCGTAATAACCATTTCCGTCGGAATAGTAGCCGCGGGCTGATTCATTTCCCGAAGCAGCCGCATTTTCCGCGAGATAAAAATTCCGGATAGTAGGATCCAGTCTGTTTTCGGTCATGTACTTTATCGCTGCATCCGCGGGATCCGTGAGATCTGATGCCATTTTTACGGCATCGCTTACCTCCCGGATCGTCTCTTTATCCGCAGGTATATCATTTTTCGAAAAGCTGTTTGCCAGCGCCTGTGCCATCGCCGGCGATCCCGTTATCTCTTCCAGCATCGAAAGATCCATATCATCATTAAAGCCCGTGATCTCTTTGCCGGAGCTTGCAAGAACAGTCTTTATCCTGTCGGTTATTGTCACGGTCTCTCCTGGCTCGGTATCACCGGGATCAAAGCCGTCCTCCATGGCCTTTGCGTAATCCTCTCCGCTGAGGGTATTAGAGAGGAGGGCCATCGCGTTATGTCTGTTCCTCTGCATTTTTTCGCTGTCTTCCACGCCGGGAAGGTCGCCGCCGCTTTTTCCGGCATAGGCATCGGTTCCGAAGGCGCTTGAACCGAGTTCCACGGATATCACATCCTGTACGCGTCCGGCTCCCGCACCCTTTTGAACAGCAAAAGAGGACATGGGTGATGGTGCATACCCTGTCCTGTCTGCCTGCTGCCGGATGCCATGTTGTAATTCGTCGATACTAAGATTCATCTGATATACCTCTGTGAAGCACATTACAAAAAAGAGTATGACGGCATCCGTGCCTGTCATACTCTATTTCGGTCTGTTTTATTATTTACTTAATAGCCGGATTTCATTCAGGCTTTTTTGCGCGTTCCTGCTCTCCCGGAGGCAGGCTTTTTCGCGGCCGGCTTCTTTGCGGCGGATTTCTTTTCCTTCTCCGCGGGCATATCGTCGAACACAAAGACCTCGGCCGCATACGGCGGCAGATCCATGGTCAGCGAATAATCCAGATAATCGCAGTTCTCCCTGACTGCCTTTATCTTTGCGGGGATCCCGGTGCCGAAGCCGCCGAATCTCGTTTCGGCGCTGTCAAGGATGTGTTTATACTCGCCGCCAAAAGGAACTCCGGTCTTGTAACCCTTCCACTCCATGGGAGTGAAATTGAGGACAAAGAGCACGTTATTCTTTCCCGTGCCGTCTTTTCTGTAGAAGCTGTATACGCTCCTGTCCGCGTCATCCGCGTTTATCCACGTAAAGCCCGCGAACCCGTGATCGTGCTTATACATCGCGGGATACTTGCGGTAGATTTCCAACAGCTCCTTCGTGTATTCGCGCATACCGCGGTTTAAATCCATATCGAGCAGATACCAGTCGAGCTCCCTCGCCTCACTCCACTCTCTCTCCTGGCCGAAATCCTGTCCCATAAAAAGAAGCTTCTTCCCGGCGTGTCCGAACATGAACGTGTAGCCGACGCGCAGGTTTGCAAATTTGTCCACCTTGTAGCCCGGCATTTTTTCCACCATCGAGCACTTGAGATGCACAACCTCGTCGTGTGAAAGCGGCAGGATATAGCGCTCCGCATCGTTGTAGCTCATGGCAAAGGTCATCATGTGGTGGGCGCCGCCCCGCATCACGGGATCAAGCTTCATGTACTCGCAGAAATCGTGCATCCAGCCCATGTTCCACTTGTAGGTGAAGCCCAGTCCGTCGCCGCCTATGGGACCTGAGATATTGGGCCATGCGGTGGACTCCTCGGCTATCATGAGTATCTGAGGATAGGTTCCCCTGACCACGCTGTTTAAGTGCCTAAAGAATGCGATGGCGTCAAGGTTTTCGTTTCCGCCGTTCTTATTGCGGACCCACTGACCCTCCTTCTTTCCGTAATCAAGATAGAGCATGGATGCGACGGCGTCGACTCTTAAGCCGTCGACGTGGAACTCGCGTATCCAGTACAGGGCATTTGCGATGAGGAAATTTTTGACCTCATTCTTCTCAAAATTGAAGATCTTGGTGCCCCAGTCGGGATGCTCGCCCTTCCTCGGATCCGGATGCTCGTAAATGCACTGGCCGTCAAATCTCGCAAGACCGTGTTCATCAGGGCAGAAATGCGCCGGCACCCAGTCGAGGATAACGCCTATCCCGTTTCTGTGCAGTTTGTTTATCAGGTATTTGAAATCTATCGGGCTGCCGTAGCGCGAGGTAGGCGCGTAATAACCCGTTACCTGATAGCCCCAGGAGCCGTCAAAGGGATGCTCTGCAATTCCGATGAGCTCTATGTGGGTATACTTCATCTCCTTCAGGTAATCCACGATCCTGTCGGCGAACTCGCGGTAATTGTAGAACCCGTCCTCGGTGCCGTCGGGATGCTTCATCCATGATCCTATCTGGCACTCATAGATAGCAAGGGGCTCCTCAAAAAGCTTCTCCGGCTTCTTTGCAAGTTCCAGCTCATTGTAATGATCGAACCACTTGGAATCGGACCACTTGAAGTTGTCCAGATCAACGGTCTTTGACGCTGTGCCGGGTCTGAGCTCGGCCCAGTTCGCAAAAGGATCCGCCTTATATATTTTCTCTCCGGAAGGTGTTGTTATGAGATATTTGTAGAGTTCTCCCTCGCCCAGGCCAGGTATGAAGAGTGTAAATATCCCTATCTCCCCCTGCCTGTGCATGGGATGCATGGTGTCGCTCCAGCCGTTGAAATCGCCCACCACATGGACACTGGCCGCATTGGGTGCCCATACGGCAAAGAAGAATCCGCTCTTTCCGTTCTCCGTTGAAGGGTGGGAACCCAGCTTATTGTATATCTCGTAATGTGTTCCCTGTCCCCAGAAATACTCGTCGTCTTTTGAGATGAAAACCTTATTTTTTGCCATGGCCCGCTCCTCTCATCGCAAGAAGTCTTTTTCGCGCAAGATGATCATGTCATCATCATCATAACGCTTTTGGAGCAAAACATCAAAGAAATGTGAAGGACTCCCTTTTGATGCTCTCTTTATCGCCTCGTCCACGATCTCCCTGACTTCAGCTATAGTGACCTCGTGCTCTGCCGTCTGCATCTCGTCGATGCGCTTATGCAGCGCAAGTACGGCGAATTCGTCCATGGAATACTCCCTGTCGAGAGCATACTGCTTCGCATATGATACCAGCTCTCTGGTCGCCAGTGCCTGCGCATCGACGCGGACGTTAAAGACGCTCTCGAGCTCCGGATGCTTCTTCAGGTATTTCTCCATATTCTTGCGGGTATCTTCGAGGATAACTATGATACCCTTGTTTTCGCTCTGAAGCGCGCTCATCATGGCCCCGGTAGTCTCATTGTTCATGCTGCCGGCTCCCTGCACTATGAGCGCACCGCCCGAAAGCTTGTCGATTATGGCATCCACGCGCTTTCTGTTCATCGCGCGTCCCGATATTTTGGCAATCTGTCCCGAGAAATTCGAATCCGACAGCTGAACCGAACGTATAAGCCCCTTGGCCAGATTTATGGTACCTGCGCCCTCCTCGCCGGTTATAATGCAATTGCCGGCGTAGGCCGCCATGCTTATGGAATCGATAGCGTTCACTATCTGCTGTCTTGAGCGCTTTTTGTGGATATAAGGGCCGAAAAGTTCCTTTTCCTCCTGGGTCATGACCCTGAAGGCCGCTTCATCATCTGTCTGATCATCGGCAGCGGGAATGGGTGCAGGCTGCATGGCTTCCCGGACAGCACCTGCATCCGGCGCGGGCTGCACTGCCTCGCTTTCAGCCTTTTGAATCTCCGCATCGTCGGCTTTTTCCGTCACCGATTTGACTGGCGCGTCAGGAGAGATGCGTCCCTCCAATACAGCCAGCTGATGCGCTATCTCCTCCCTTGAGTGCCTTCCTGTCTTTTCATGTTTATTCTCTGCTGCTTCCCCGGCAGGCGTGGCAGCTGCTGTTTCACCGGCATCTCCGGAAGGTTCCGCAGATGCGGATCCCTCGGCTTCGTCTGCCGCCGGCTCGCCCGAAACAGCCTCTCCCGCAGTCTCCTCCGCCGGCTTCTCTTCGGATGTTTCAGCGGCTTCCGGTAATGATCCTGCACCGGGTTCTACGGTTAATGCCTCTTCAGCCACGGCATTTTCTGTCTGTTCTTTGTCCTCTGCCTCGCGTCTTATGGCCTCGTTCTGAGCCTCCTCCAGTCTGTGCTGGAGATCTCTCTTTTCGTTTTCGTCGTATTCCTTAAAGATTTCATCAGTTCTCTGACGAACGTTTTCCGATACGGAATCCTTCTGGCCGTTTGCGAGTTCTTTCTTGTGATCTTCCCAGCCGGTCAGAAATTCTTCAATGCTTATCTGCCCCGTTATCTGACGCTCTATCGCCCTGGCTTCATCCATCGCCAGGCTTATCTGTCCGTCCGATCCCTGGGACAGAAGCGAATCAAAACCGTTTTCCCCGCCGGGCCTCACAACGCGGTTTCCGCCGGTCTTTGCATTCTGAAGGAATTCTTCTCTGGGAGTCTCCTTGATGACTGGCTGCAGCACCGGAACATATTCCCTGGTCTGCCCCATGCGCCTGGTATCCATAGACACCTGCCGCATTCCGCTGCTCTCTCTGCTCTTTAATTCCGCCCGTCTCTCGGCTGCGCGGATTCTTCTGGCCTCCTCCTCGGAACTTATGATCTCATTCTGAAGCTCCTCCACCAGCCGCTTTTCACCTGTCTGACGGGATTCCGGCTGCAGCGCTTCCTCAACTGCCCTTCCATCCGGTGTCACTGCGTCCATTTCTGTCTCAGGGATACCGCGTGGTGTTTCGACCGGGACCGCCATGGGTATCTCTCCCGTGGCCTGGGCTATGGTTCTTGCATTTATCTGAACCGGCTCCTCATATACAGGCTCATCCTCCGCCTGATACTTTGCCATATCCGGAATGCTGGGCATCCAGATCGTTTCGTCCGTGGCGATGGAATTCGCCGTATGTTTCATATTCAGTGCAAAGGAGTCGGGTTCATCGGGGCTCTTCTTTTCTTCGGTCTCGGCATTGTCTTCCTCGTATGCCTCAAGATCCTCCTCCGTGATCCCCAGTATACCGGTGTTTGCCGTATCGTCATCCTGCGGCTCCTCTTCGCGCCCGCCCACAACCTTGGTATCCTGGGATACCATATCATCAGCCGGCATCTTTGCCTGTGGCTTCTCTTCCCGCCTGGGCGGTTTTTCGGCGTTCTTCTGGAGCTCTCTGAGACTTTCGGCTATGACCTGCTGCAGATTGATGGTGTTATACTGTCCCACGTCCACGGTCTTGACGTGGAATTCACCGTCCTCCGCTTCTTCCGGAGGCGTTACGGCGGACACGCTCTCATTGTGTCCCATCTCATCGCGATCGTTGTCGTAATTGTCGCTTTCTTTTGCCGCGGAGGCCTGGGGATCCTGCATACCCACTCTGTATCTCTCATACACCCTCTGCTGTTCGGGGGAGAGTTTTTCGTGCAGAGCCTTGAGTTCCAGTGCCTTCATGACATAGCGGCCGCCGCCGAACCACAAAAACAGTTCGTCGCATTCCTCCACACACTCTGTGGTCAGTCCGACTCTGTGATACAAAAATGCCAGCTCATAACCCCACTTTTCGCGGTAGTCGTGCTTCTTGAATTCCTGCAGCACGGCTATGCGTTCCTCTATGCTGACATCCTGCGCCACGTAGAGCTTGTACTGCAATATATATCTGCTTGTGTTGTGCGGGGCTATCCTGACAAATTCCTTGAAATACTCGATTGCCTGAACGATCTTCTGAAGCTTTATTGAAAGCTCACAGAGAGAATAGATGATGTATCTGCCCTCCGGATAATGCTCGTAGGCTATCATCAGGATCTCCATGCTCTCTTCGTAGCGGCGGTTGATCTTATAAAGATCACTGATGGTACAGAGCATTTTTACGCTCTTGACCTTTTTCCAGTTGACAGTATCGGCTATCTGTACCGCTTCCGCGTATCGACCCTCCCCGATCAGGTTCTTGATCTCTTCCGCGCGCAGCTTATACTCGTACTTATCCACAGCCCTCTCCTGTAGAATATGTGTCATCTTTGCAGTCCGGGATCACGGCAGAGCTTCGATGGCCATATTTGGTATTTTCCCCATGAATGAACACTATCCGTTGTAGTTTATCATAGGTGTATACGCTTGTCAAAGAAATGTGGAGATTCGTGAGATTACAATTAGATGGGTATGAGGCAGGATTTATCTGTTGTTCTACAACCTGTACAATCTCTTCGCGTTTTCCTCGGTGATCCGTATCACCTCTTCCTCGCTGATGCCCTTGATGTCTGAGACAGCCTTCACTACAAGAGGAAGATAGCGCGAATCGTTTCGCTTTCCCCTGTGCGGCACCGGGGCAAGGTACGGACAATCGGTCTCGATAACAAGCTTTTCCATCGGGGATACTTCCACCACCTCGCGAAGAACCCTGCCGTTCTTAAAGGTGATCACGCCGCCTATCCCCAGATAATATCCCATCTTCAGATATTCCTTCGCGGTTTCCGCGCTCCCGGAAAAGCAGTGTATGACTCCTGTTATCCCGTGTGAATGCGCATCCCGCATGATCTCCAGCGTGTCCGCCGTGGCATCTCTTGAGTGAATGATCACCGGCATCCCCGTCTCTTTTGCCAGCTCAAGCTGTCTGATGAACCACTTTTTCTGTACATCCCTCGGCGGATCGGTCTCTGAGGGATCATCCTCGAGACGGTAATGATAGTCGAGTCCGATCTCTCCAACGGCAACCACCTTTGGATTATCGCAGGCGCGCTTCAAAAGCTCCATATGATCTTCGTTCAGCGATGCCACATTCGAGGGATGGACGCCCACCGAGGCATAAACTGTCTTAAACCTTTCCGCAAGCGCAAGTATCCGGTCAAGATCGTCCATGTCGGCGCACACATCCACAACTGAGCCTATTCCGCTCTCAGAAAGCCCTGACAGCAGCTCCTCCCGGTCCTCATCGAAGGCGTGATCATCGTAATGTGCGTGTGTGTCAAATATCATTTTACTTCTCGTGCTTCATCCGCCACTCAATGCATCTTTGCAAAAACTCCACATATTCGGGATTCCTGCACATGCCCTTGCCCTCGGTATCGGATATCTTGGCGACATCCTGACCGTTGCATCTGACGGGCTTTATGACGATGTTGAGCGGCTCTTCGTCGGTGTCGTTGGCAATATAAGTGCCGATACCGAAGGCAACCTTTGCCCTATCCTTAAAATGGGCATATATTTTCGATGCGCGCTCAAAATCCAGCGCATCAGAGAACAAAAGCGTTTTTGCGGCGGGATCGACACCTAAAGCCGCGTAGTGTGAGAGTATTCTCTCTCCCCACTCGTACGGGTCGCCGGAATCATGACGCACGCCGGAGAACAGCGTGGCAAAGGTGAGCTGGAAATCCCTGAGGAAGCATTCCGTCGTCACGGCGTCAGTCAGCGCCGTTCCGTTTAGGATCCCGTACTCCTTTACCCAGGCATCGAGCGCGTACCAGTTGGAATAAGCGGGATTGTGCCTGTGATTGCCCTGTCCCACGCACATGATCCACTCATGGGCCATGGTCCCCACGGGTTTTAAGTTTAACAGCTTTGCCAGATATACATTTGAGGTTCCCACAAAGGTCGAACCCTTATACGAGGCGTCGCGCAGAGATCTTACCGCCAGCTCCTGCGCCGCGCCGCTAAGGCGTCTGCGCAGTCCGAATTCGCTGAAGGCTCCTATCTCGTACCTTCCGGTCCGCAGATCGTCTATCTTCCTTTCAAGTCTCTTTTCAAAGGAGGTCATCAGCCTATCCATATCATAAGCCATACTGAAGTATACTTCATTGATGATCGCCAGGGTCGGCACCTCGCACATGGAAGAAGAGAGCCAGGTGCCGCTTATCTCCACGGAGAGGCCGCATTCCGCGTCCCGCGTGATGGAAAAATCCTCATACCGCGGGTGCCAAAGCCTCAGATAATCGATGTACGAACCCTTCAGCCACTTTATGCCGTCGAGATAAGAAAGCTCCTCCTCAGTGAAACTAAGCTCACAGAACATGGCGATCTGCCTCTTTATCTCCTCCACCATCTCCGGTGTAAAGCGCACGTCGCTGTTGCGGCATTTGAAATCCCAGGTCGCTTTATACCCCGGGAACTGATGATAGATCGCCTGACCCATCGAAAACTTATACAGATCATTTTCCAGCAAAGATGTGATTATCTGTTTCATTCTTCCCTGCCTTTCTTCTTTGCAAAGATCAGGAACTTGCTCAGGAAATAATTCACGATAACAACGACGATATTCGCGCAGACCTTGACAACAAGATCATTGAAATGAAAGAGCTTCACGAAGACGAACATGATGGCCATCTCCAGAAAAAAGGAGAAAATACGCGCGGAAACAAACTTCCAGACCTCGTTCGCCACAACCCCGGGCTCCCAGGACGCGGATCTGAATACAAAGATTTTGTTCGTGACATAGGCAAACGCCACCGCACATATCCAGGATAGAACGTTGGAGATCAGCGGGTCGAGATCGAACAGGCGTGAAAAGACAAAGTAAGTCGCATAGCTGACAAGCGTGGTCATTCCGCCCCAGAAAAGGTAAGATATCTGTTCGTGGTATTTTTCAATAAGCTTTTTCATAATAGTTATGAGATTATCACCCGGCATTGGAGACGTCAAGAATTGCGAATCGGGATGCCCGGCTTAACGAAAACGGCTCTTATCTTATACGCATGCTGCCGTCACGAAAGAAATAACCGGTCACAAAGCCCAGCGTAATCAGACAGCGACAGTGCTTCTCCCCTTACAGCCTCATCGAGCCCCATGGATCTGAGCGCTGATCTCATACCTGCGGCGCTGATTTCCAGTCCGGGATCGGAACTCACGGCATTTGCAAGTGTCTTCCTGCGCTTGCCGAAAGCAGCGCGGATGACGGCGAACATCCTGTCCGGATCCTTCGTGTCAACCGGCGGGGTTTCATGCCTGTCTATACGCACCACGGACGATGTCACTTCAGGTGCCGGATAGAACGCGGACGGCGGAACTTCCATTACAATCCGCGGCTTTCCGTAATACTGTATCACAAGCGACAGGGCACCGTAATCCTTATTACCGGGAGCCGCGCTCATTCTGTCCGCCACCTCTTTCTGTATCATGATCACGAAGCTTTCAAACAGGTTTTCCTTCGGCAGAAGTTCGAGCAAAATGGGGGTTGTAATATAATACGGGAGATTTGCCACGACCTTTACAGGTGCATGCTCCTTCAAAAGCGCGCCAAGATCCGTCTTCAGGATATCCCCGCAGATTATCCGCACGTGCTCATCATCCCGGAACTCCTCCTCCAGCATACCGGCAAGGCCCCGGTCTATCTCGACTGCAATGACCTTTGCCGCCCTTTTTGCAAGGCGTTTTGTCAGAGCTCCGGTTCCCGGGCCGATCTCAAGCACCGTGTCGGCCGGTTCTATCCCGGCCGCATCCACTATGCCGTCCAGCACATTCTCATCCGTCAGAAAATTCTGACCGAATCTTTTGTTCGGGGAAAATCCCCTGCTCTCAAGTTTTTTTCTGGTTTCACCGGTACTCATCGACACATCACCCTCACACCTGCGCGATCCGCCTGTACAGCTTCATCAGCGTTTCGTGGTCGAGATCGACCGGATGGTTCTTTAGGCGCTCAGGGTTAACATACTCTGCGAGCGGAGCAAGCTCCGCGTCAGCTTCTTCCGGCGAAGAGGCTCTGAGCTTCGGCCTCTCCATCGCAAGTTTATCGTATACAAGTTCATGGAAAAATGCCGCGCCGTCCGAAGGAACCGCGGCCTCATTTCCGGTGATGATAACCGAGAGCTGTCTGAGTGTCTCTTCGAGTTCTTCACTGCCGGCTTCCCGGAGCTTTTCCTGGGCCATCCACTTCCACAGCGCATCAACACACAGAGCTGCGGCGTGCCCGTGGGCAAGCCCGTACCCGGTTGTCAGCTTATAGCACATCGCGTGACCCGCCGTCGTACGTGCAATGTTTATCGCCTTTCCGGCGAGATTCGATGCCCGCATCATCGGTGCCCTGGCCGCGGGATCCTCCGCCACATAGGAAGCATAATTGTAAACGATAAGACGTATCGCCTCCCTGCCGTATTCCCTGCTTTCCTTCGTCGCATTCACCGACCAGTAGGATTCAACCGCATGACACAACGCATCCAAAAGAGTTGCTTTCTTCTGATACCCGGGCAGTCCCGCGAGAGTATCCGGATCAAGCAGTACCGCATCCGGAAGGGCATCGTCGTCAGTGATCGAGAGCTTCTTCCTGTCGCGGTAGACAACGGCAAATCTGGTCGCCTCGCTCCCCGAACCCGCAGTTGTGGGAATCGCAAGAAAAGGAAGATCGCACGGCTCGCAGTCCTGTGTCGTCACATCCTCATTAAGATCCGCGTTATAGAAAAGCTTTACGCATTTGGCCACATCCATGGGGCTTCCGCCGCCTATCGCCGCGATCATGTAACACTTCTTTTCCCTGCAAAGGCGGATCCCCGCATATGCGGAAGATATCTCGGGATTCGGCGTAAAGTCGGAAAATCTCACGACTTCGAGCGTTCCTTCATCCTCCAGCCTGTGAAAAAACCGGCCTATCTCCAGACGCTCCGAGGATTTTCCGCAAACCAGAAAGATCCTGTGTACGCCCTTGTCTGTAAGGTATTCCTTCAGTGCCCCATATCCCTCATCACAGGGAATGATCATTGTTTCCTTCATTCTTCCTTACCTTTCTTTTTGTGAATATCAAAACCAGCTGATCCCTCCGGTAAACAGAATATATCCGTATAATAATAGTCTTCAAAAATACCATTATGCAAGTTTTTCATTCCCTGCTGTTGTGATATACTAAACAGGTATTGTCCGACGGAGGTGTATATGACACACAGAGAAACAGCTAAAATCACCGGGAATGCTGATCTTTTGCTCTCGGTTGTGATCCCGGTATACAACGAGGTGGACACACTGGAAACAGTCGTGGATAAAGTGCGTGACTGCGGGGTCAGAACCGAGATCATCCTTGTGGATGACTTTTCAACCGACGGCACAAGAGAGCTCATAAAACAGAGTCTCAGGGACAAGGTGGACCGCGTTCTGTTCCACCGCAAAAACATGGGCAAGGGAGCCGCGCTCAGGCATGGCATTAAGGCCGCGACCGGTGATCTGGTCATCGTTCAGGATGCCGATCTCGAATATGATCCGAAGGAGTTTGTAAAGCTCATCTCACCTTTTATAAACGGTGCGGCGGACGCCGATGTGGTCTACGGCTCGAGATATGCCAGAGGAAGATCCCTGAGAGTAGACGGATTCTGGCACGAGTTTGGCAACAAGATGCTCACCCTCATATCCAACGTCTTTTCAGACCTGTCTCTCACCGATATGGAGACCTGCTACAAGATGTTCAGGCGGGAAGTGATCCAGTCGATACCCATCGAAGAGAACCGCTTCGGCTTTGAACCCGAAATAACGGCAAAAATTGCAAAAAGAAAGCTTCAATTGTACGAGGTTCCCATCTCATATGCTCCCAGGGCCTATGACGAAGGCAAAAAGATCGGCCTTAAGGACGCCTTCCGGGCTGTTTACTGCATAGTCAAATACAACGTATTCATGTAGACAGGGTCTTCATAAACCCTTCTTTATTCTCTCTTGCTGTTGTGGTGGGACGGCCGAGGTCCGCACGGGCGCCGATGGAGCATCTGGCTTCTATGAAGAAGAGTGTTCCCGCATTTTTGGCCACATCAAGCGCTTTATCAAGAGCCTCCGGCGTGTCGACAGACACTGCCTCGGGATACCCGAAGGCCTTTGCGGCCGCTATCAGATCGATCTTTCCCGCAACCGTGGGCATTCCGCCGACAGTTTCATGCGCTTCGTTGTTTATCACTATGTGGATCAGGTTCTTCGGTGCGCCTGAACCGATCACCGCCATCGCTCCCATGTGCATGAGAGCCGCACCGTCGCCGTCTATACACCAGATCCTCTTATCCGGGCATTTGATGGCAACCCCCAGAGCTATCGAGGATGCGTGACCCATCGAGCCCACCGTGAGAAAATCCAGCCCGTGTCCGTCGCCTCTGGCCTCCCTGATCTCGAACAGCTCCCTGCTCGCCTTTCCCGTTGTCGATACAATGGGATCTTTGCCTGAAACCGCGGCAATGTGGCCTATGATCTCCTCTCTTGTCATCACATGATCATTGCGGTAGGAAACCTTTTCATCACAAGTGAGGGCGCCCTTCTTTACAACAAAGGCCGCCTGCTTCCCCTCGGCAAAGAGAGCGCGGAATTCTTTCATCACCTCTTCAAGCTGCTCGTTTGTCGTGTCTTTGTCGATCACATAACTCTTTATGTCCATATCATCCAGAAGCTTTACCGTCACCGCTCCCTGGTAGATATGCTGCGGCTCGTCATGCACACCCGGTTCGCCGCGCCAGCCGATGATAAAGAGCATCGGTATCGCGTATACTTTATCGTTCAGAAGTGAAGCGACCGGATTGATGATATTTCCCTCGCCGGAATTCTGCATATAGACCACCGGAACCTTGCCCGTCGCAAGGTGGACTCCGGCAGCAAGAGCCGTGCAGTTGCCTTCATTGGCGGCTATCACATGATGCTCCGGGTCGATGCCGTAGCGGTTCATAAGGGCATCGCAAAGAGCCCTCAGCTGGGAGTCCGGTACTCCCGTAAAAAAATCAGCCCCTGTTATCCTGATCAGATCTTCTGCACGCATGTGATGATCCTCCTGTAAATGACTTTGAAATGATCTCCTGTTTTGCGGCTCAGTTGTCTTCCGGTATGAGCCTTATGATCTCCTTGAACGGCATCAGCAGCGAATCTGCCTCCTGTGCGCGGTGATTCTTAAGGATCGTCTCCGCCGTTTTTACCATAGCGGGGAACTCCGCGCGCAGAAGCTGATTGGCGTAGATCACCACATTGACGCCACGCTTTTTGAATTCCTCTTCAGTAACCGAATTGAAGGACGTGGGCACCACAACGATCGGTGTGTGGTCGTCCTTCTTTCTGAAGGCTTCCACGAATGCAAATATCTCATCGGGCTCCTTCTTCCTGCTGTGTATCATTATGGCATCGGCCCCGGCTTCCGCAAACGCGAATGCCCTCTCAAGCGCATCCTCAAGTCCCTGCTCAAGGATAAGCGACTCGATGCGCGCGCAGATCATGAAATCTCCCGTCTTCTGTGCCGCTTTGCCCGCTCTTATCTTCTCACTGAAGTTTTCTATGCTGTCCTGCGTCTGCCGGACCTCCGTGCCGAAGAGGGAGTTTTTCTTCAGGCCCATCTTGTCTTCGATGATGATCATCGAGACGCCCATACGCTCAAGAGTGCGCACGGTGTATACAAAGTGTTCCTTCAGGCCGCCTGTGTCGCCGTCAAAGATGATCGGCTTGGTCGTGACCTCCATCAGATCATCGATGGTGCGGAAACGCGATGTCATGTCGACCAGCTCGATATCGGGCTTTCCCTTTTCAGTGGAGTCGCACAGAGAACTGACCCACATGGCATCAAACTGTCTGGCCTGACCATTCTCATAGACCACGGTGTTTTCGACAAGAAGACCGGTGAGGCCGCTGTGCGCCTCCATGGCAGTGATCAGTCCCTTGTCGGCTATCATCTTCTTAAGTCTGGCTCTTCTCATGTCGGGAAGTGAGAGCTCCGCCCTGGCTCTGTCGTCTAAGTGCGCATATTTGGGATCGTCCGAATAGGGGAACTCGCGCAGCTCTCCGCCGTATTCCTTAAGCAGCGAGATCACCTCCTCCCGGACGGGTTTCTGGAAATTATGTGCCCAGTTGTCGCCGTGTACCACGATATCGGGCTTGAATTTTTCGATGTTCTCGCGGTAGCTTAAGCTGTTCTGCGGCACCACACGACAGACTCCCGAAACACCGGCGAGAAGCGCCGCCCTCTCTTCATAGGGAACTAACGGATACCGCTTGTAGCTTGCGACCGCTTCGTCTGTCATGACGCCCACGGTGAGCTTTCCGAGCCTCGCCGCGCGCTTTAGTATCCGCATGTGACCCCCGTGGAGAATGTCGGTGGAAAGGCAGACGTAAACGGAGCGGTTTTCCAGCTTTTTCAGCTTTTCCGAGACCGCAGCCAGATCCTCGGCGTTATCTATCTCCGCGCAGAGAAGATCACCGACATCAACGGCTTTTATCTTCAGTCCGCCACCGATCTGATTCAGTGCGTTCTCGGCGTATACTTTTGTTTCGCCCCGCTCGCAGAATGCGGATATCTCGTCGAGCCAGGCCTGCCAGTCCTCTTTGGCAAGCTTGTAGAGAGGCTGTGCAGCCATGGCATCGTCAAAGAACTCTATCCCGACCTTGCGGACGAAACCGTCTTCGATCACGGCCTTGAAATCCTTCTCCGGGAGAGGAAGAGTCGAACTCACTGTCATGCCGCTTCCTACACAGGCAAGAAGGAGGTCTAAAGCCTCGCTCCCAAACACCAGATCCCCGTGCATCAGGAGGATGTCCTCGCCCGTAAGCTGCTCTCTTGCACAGTAAATGGAGTAAATATAATTGGTCTTATCGTAATCCTTATTCTTTACGAAGCTTATGTTCAGCGGCAGATCGAGCGCCCTACAGTAATCCATCAGCACATTGTCGAACTTACCGGTAGTGATCACCACATCCTTTATGCCCGCGTCAGCCAGCATATTTAACTGCCTGGATAGGATCGTCTCCGTAGGTGATACCTCGGTCATGCACTTTGGATGCTCGCTTGTGAGAACGCCCATTCGGCTGCCGGTACCGGAATTCAATATAAGTGCTTTCATTTCCTGCCTCCTGTTATACAACTCATTGTCTCAGCTCCGGAATATTTCGTCCTTGTCGCGAAGGAACGCCTTTCCGTCATGTATCTCATATATCTCGTCACAATTCTTTAATGTACTCAGCCTGTGCGCCACGATGATAAGCGTCTTGGAGCGCTGAAGGGAATCCACGGACTCCATGACGGCAGCCTCCGTCTCATTATCGAGGGCGGACGTGGCCTCATCAAAGACCAGTATATCCGGATCGTAGTACAGCGCCCTGGCTATGGCTATCCGCTGCCTCTGACCGCCCGAAAACCGCACTCCTCGGTCGCCGACTTTAGTGTCGAGACCGTTCGGCAGATCTTTCACAAAAACGTCTATCTGCGCCTGTCTGAGCGCCCGCCATACCTGTTCGTCATCGATCTCTCCGGGATAGAGTCCGAAAGCAACGTTGTTTCTGATCGTATCATCCGTCATGTAGATACTCTGCGGCACATATCCGATCATTCTTGCCCAGGCCGTGGGGATCTCGTGCACATCCCGGCCGTCGACCTCTATCCTTCCGCCCTGGGGCTTCAGCAGACTTAAGATCACATCCATAAGAGTGGTCTTTCCCGCGCCGGAGGATCCCATGATACCCACGGAAGTGCCCTTTCTGATCGTCAGGTCAAGACCGTCCAGAACATTTTTGTCTATTCCCTCATAATGCCAGGTCACATCCTTAAGAACAAGCTCGTTTGCAAAGCGCAGGTTCTTGTCCTCATCTGTCTCCGTGACCGGTGTCTTTTTCTTTCTCAAAGCTTCCTCGGCCTCGACCTCCTTAAGCGTATTAAAGGTCTTGTCAAGAGAAGCCGAGCGATATGTGATGAAATTGAACGATGAAGAGATCTTTCCGAGGCTCGGCAGGATCCTGAAGGCTGCCAGAGCAAAAGCTGCGAGCTTGGGCACAAAATTGATCGAATCCGTCACACTGTTCATGCGAAAGCCCAGCGCTATCATGATGCCCGCGACACTGACCGCCTCTATGAGATTGACAGGGGATTCTTTTGCTATATTGCTGCTTATTTGAGTCTTCTGGTAGCGCAGGTATTCTTTTCTGTAACTGTCCACAAAGAACGGCTGCGTGCGTTTAACCATGATCTCCTTTATCCCGTTGTAAGCCTGAAGGAGATACTGATTGAGTATAGCCTTACTCTCGCGGCTCCGCTTACCCATGATGCGGACTCTTTTGCGGAAGATCCCGGTCACAAGGATAAGGCACAGCATGCCCAGCGCGATGACGCATAGTGCCATCGCGGTATCGGTATATATGATATATGCAAAGATGAAGGTGGTGGTCGCAGCATCTATGATAAGCTTGAACAGCTGATTTACTATGTTGTATACGCCGTCGACATCAGCTCTTGAGCACTGGAGGAGTTCACCGGTAGTGACCTTCAGGAAGAACGGATAATCCCTGTGCATATATGATCTGATTATCTTTATGGAGAGCTCCCGTCTTATCTTGCAGGCGTATTTATTCCTGAGCCAGATGAGCGCTACGAGATAGATATTCTTTACGATATACAGAAGCGCTGCGAGAATGCAGGTCATCCAGACTGCACCGGAGGAGGTTCCGATGCCGAAGAGCCCAAGGATCGGTCCCAATACGGGATGATCAAAGAGATCCTGCGGATTCACCATAGCCTGAACGAGATTATAGATTATGGAGACACCCAGAGTCTCAAAAAGAGCACCCACAAGAGAGCAGAACAGCACAAGCACGCCATAGCTCTTCTGCTGCGGCGTGAGTATGTACATCAGTTTTCCGAGAATATCTTTTTTCGCTATCGGAGCGACTGTTTCTTCCTGTTTCATAACACTTCCATAGATTACCACCTCTTCCATTTTGCGTCAATGTTTCGAAATGGCGCTTCTTGACGCTTTCCGGTATCAATGTTAATCTTTAGTGGTGATGAAAAGAGACCCCAAGCAGCCGCCTATGACGCCCGAAGAGCTCCACGATGCGACAATGGTGCTGTTGAAAAAACTGATCGAAGTATGCGAAGCGGCAGACGTCCAGTATATGCTGGCTTACGGAACACTTTTAGGTGCCGTAAGGCATCAGGGCTTTATTCCATGGGACGATGACTGCGATATCATGATGCTCCGCCCCGAATATGAGCGCTTCGCCTCCTACTGTACCGCTCATGAAAAAGAACTTTATCCTTTCCGCTTTATCACCAGACACAGTATGCCCCCCACGTACCTCATGACCATAGGCCGTTTCTGTGATACCAGATACAGAATGGAAACGAACCTTCAGCACGATACGGGCATAGGTCTGTTTCTCGATATACATCCCATTGACGGAGCGGGAAACACAAGAGAGGAAGCAATGGAGGTTCTTGGCGTCAGGCGGAAAAAGACGCTCGACAGGCTCCATCTGGTCACCCTCCCCGCATTTACAAAAAAAAGAGGCCTTGCGAAAATACTGTCGTTTATAGGCTGGGGGTTCTGCACTGTCTTTTTTATGGCCGGATACGGAAAAAAACTACTGAATGATCTGGATGATCTGGCAAAAGTCTTTCCCATAGAAGAAAGTGAATATGTGGGAAGTCTGATCTGGGTGAGTGATTATCACTCCTACCGCAAAAAATGCCTTGAACAGGTGAAAAAACTCCCCTTCGAAGATATCGAGGTCAATGTACCTGTCGAACCGGAAGATTTCCTGACAGCGCAGTACGGCGATTACATGACGCTTCCCCCCGAGGACAAGCGCATAGCAAAGCACAACTATCGTCTTTACAGGAGGTCCTGAAGTCTGTATCCATGAACGATCTCTCCAGAAAAGACAGTTCAATAGCGCATGAAGCAGAAAAACAGGCCCTTACCCCGGACGAGATTAAAAAAGCCGAACTGGATATCCTGTTGAGCTTCCGTGACGCCTGCGATAAAAACGGCCTTCATATGTATCTCGCATACGGAACCCTGTTGGGTGCCATCCGTCACAAAGGCTTTATTCCATGGGATGACGACATAGATGTCGCCCTTCCGAGACCGGAATACGACCGCGTTGTCGAGCTTTCGAAACAGGAGGATTTTCTCCCTCCCAATCTGCATGTATCCTGCATGGAAAACGGTGAATATGCCTTTCCTTTTATGAAGATATATGACCTTACAACTGTTGTGAAAACGGATTACCTCTCGCAGGAAACGGGCGGCCATATCTGGATCGACGTGTTTCCTGTCGACGGAGTATATGATGATCCGGAAATGAACAGACGCCTTTTTTGGCGGGCGAATATGATAAAGCTCACTCTCTTAAACTGCATGGCAAAATGGGGAACCGGAACCACCATTCCCGCCATGCTCGTCAAACTGGTGCTGATACCGCTCTCCCGCCTTTACGGAGCCGAACGCTGCCGGAGATGGCTTGATACAAACGCAAGAAAAAATCCCTATGATACGGCAAAAAATGTGGGAATACTTGTCTGGAGCCTGTACGGGGACCGGGGGATCGTGAAAAAAGAAGACTATGAGCGCCGGACGGAAGTTGAATTTGAGGGCCATACCTTTCATGCCGTCGCGGATTACGACTCATATCTCAGATCATATTACGGCGATTACATGACTCTCCCGCCCGAAGACAAACGCACGGTTCACGCGATCCATGCCTATCGCTGCAATGCAGAGTGAGCTTACGGATTCCGATCCGGGATGCATCATAAGATGAGGAAAAGCTGAACATGTCAGATAAAGCAGGGAACCAAAACCCGGAATTTGCGGTCGATCTGCTCTGGGTACGCCCCGGCAAAGTCGGCGGAACAGAGGTCGTAGTCAGACATATTCTCGATGGCTGGCTTGAACTGAAGAGCTCTTTTCATGCTGTCCTTGTTGTATCCCGCGACAACGCCGAAACCTTTTTGCGCTACGCGGATGACGGGCGGTTTTCTCTCCTTACGGCGCCTGTCGACTCCGCGGGCATATCGGGGCGGATATTGTGGCAGAACTTCTTTCTTGCGGGCTTTCTTAAGAAAAACGGTCTTAAATACTGCTTCTCTCCGGTCTACGACAGACCGTATTTTGACTTCGGTATCAGATATATAACGACCGTTCATGATATCCAGGCTTATCACTACCCGGAATATCATCCTTTTCACGAGGTCGCTTATTCAAGGATGATCTGGAGGTCATGCAGAAAAAAATCCCTGATAAATATCTGTATATCCGGTTTCGTGAGGGATGATATCGTGAAGACGCTCGGTTTTAGACCGGAACGTCTTGAAACAATATATGATCCCGTCACGCTGAACCCCGATGAACAGGCGGATTTTGAGGCACTTGAGAAACGCTACGGCATAGAAGACGGAAAATATTTCTACACTCTCTCACAGATGATACCTCACAAGAATACGGTGACTCTTCTCAAAGTATTCGCCGCCATCAGGGACCGGGGTGAGGATATACCCTGCAGACTGCTTATATCCGGGATAAAAGGCAATGCCTCTGACGAGGTGAACAGACTGCTCGCCGAATTAAAGCTGGAAGATCAGGTGACGCTGACAGGCTTTGTGAGTGATGCGGAAAGAAATGCCCTGTGCAGCCATTCGAGAGCATTTCTCTTCCCGAGCATTTTTGAGGGCTTCGGCATCCCGCCCATAGAAGCGATGATACTGGGTGCCCCTGTCATTACCACGCGCTGTGCCTGCATTCCCGAGGTGACACAGGAACTGGCCGACTACGTGTCGGATCCCTATGATACGGATGAGTGGATCCGCATTATGAAAGAGCCCTCCAACCGCTCCGGAGAGCTGGATATTTCCGTATATGACAGGAATACGATCGCCGCGAAGTATCTTGAGGTGATAGGAAGATGCTTCGGCATTCCTTCTGATCTATACCGATAATACCGACAACGAATGGATCAGGCAGACGGACTGAAAAAACCTAATAGAAATTATTGACATAGAACGACGAATAATTCTTTAACTCCGAGTTCAGATATTTATATCCAAGTTCCTCGCTTAAAGTCTCTCTGTCCGAGAAGAGATCTGTTCCAAGCCCGAGTCTGTCGCCGTCAATTTCAAAGCCCATCGCTCCGAGGATCGTGGGAAACATATCGCAGGAATTGAACTCCCTGTTTGCGGTACCGGGTGCGGAAGGACAGACTGCCGCGTTGATAAAGCAGTTGTAGACCGTTCTGTCATATTTCTTCACACCTTTGACAAGGGACTTGTCCATTCTGGGATGATCGCCCTGAATGACAATTACCGTGCTGTCATACCAGGGCTGCTCGCGGCACCAGTCAATGAAGCCCGTTATCTGCGCATCCGCACAGGCAACGACATTGGCAAGTCTGTCGGGGTATTCATTCTTACACAGAGGGCACACCCAGCCGTCTACATGGTGCGTATCCACGGTCAGCATCGTGAGGTTGAAGGGTTCATCCCCTGCGGAGATCCGGGTGAGTTCGTCCTTCGCGATCTCATAGAGAAGTCTGTCCTCCACTCCCCACCAGACTGTCTCATCCTCCGTCAGATATCCGTCCCTGATCGCCGAATTCAGATCATATATATCGAATTCCCCATGCTGTTCAAACATCGCCTTCCTTCCGCCGAAGGTCGCATCCGAACCGCAGAGAAATTCCTGATAATAGCCCTTTTCCTTCAGGATGTCCCCGAGCATGACCGTACCGCCCGCAAAAGATTCCCTTCCGGAAAAATCGTCATTACCGGCTACGGGAAAGCTGAAGGGGATGCCCGACTGACAGGCAAAAAAGGCCGCTATGGTCCAGGTTGCGCCGGTTCCGCAATGAAAACCTCCCAGCTTATCGGTGTTTGAAAAAGAGATGTTGTTCTTTGCAAGGGCTGTGAGACCGGGGATATAGTTCACATCCGGCTGCCTGCCTCCGTCTTCAACGGAAGCATAGGTTGTTTCCATGCTCTCGAGATATATGAGGAGGAGATTTCTTTTCTGAGATGAACGTATATTCCCGGCATCCGGAAATACATAGTATCTGTCATATATGTCCGTTTCATGTGTCCTGGAATAAAGATATTCGGATATCCGGAGGGTTTTGTTCACATTGTGAAAGGTTGTCACGCAAAGCACACAGGGAACCACGATCATAAGGACCATTAAGATCGAAAGAAGCTCAAGTTTTAACTTTTTTCTGCTGCCGATCGCGAGAATGACCGACAGCTTCTTTTTTACGGTGACAACCGCACAGGCAGCGGCAAAGATAAACAAAGCGGCAGCTGCGGCAGGCAGGCAATATATGAGAGCATTTCTCAGGAAATGAGTGTCCGCACCCTTTAACGGACTCTTGATCGTATAGATCATCTCTTCGAAGGTCACTCCGAAGGTCTTATTAAACCAGTCAAGCAGGGATGACCCGGCAATGCCAATGATCAGTATCGGAAAGAGCAGGATCAGGTAGACCGCCGACCCTTTCCCGTGATGTTTTGAATGTCTATTCCCCACTGTTCTTTTCTTTTATCTCAAGCGATACATGCAGATATTTCTTTCCGATCTCGTAAGCGTATGCACATACGACGGCAACGGGAACAGCAACGATAGTATAGGTCTGCGAATCCGGATAAGCATATATGCCTGTGAAAATCCGGATCACATTCATGCATCCAAAGGTCAGTATGACATTTGCGACCACACTGACCGCATATCTCCCCGCCAGTACCGGCTTTTGTTCCGAACCGATAATGCCTCTTCTTAACTGTATGTAAAGGGTTATATAAGGTATCAGTAAAAGATTGACAAACGACAGCATGGTGGATCCTCCTCTGTATGCCGCGAAATATCAGTTAGCGGCATTCTCTGCTTTCTCTGCCTGCTCCGCTTTCTCCGCGGCCTTTGCCCGTTCTCTGTCGATCCGCTCATGGTTTCTTTTCTTGTCCTCGTACATGGTCTCATCGATCTCTCGCAGGAAATCATCAAGAGTGTCCCTTCTGGGATCGAATTTGGCGAATCCCATGGAGAATGAGAGCGTATACGGGTGTTCTCCCGACTCGTTGAACCGGATCATCTCCCCGCGTATCCGGTCTACCATATGCATAGCCGCATCCTTATCAAGAGTTCTCATCAATATGATGAACTCGTCGCCAGCAAAACGAAAGACTCTGGCATCCAGCATGGCCGCCCGCCTGAAGATCCTTGCAGCCTGACAGAGCGCATCATCGCCCACCGAATGTCCGAAGCGGTCATTAATCTCCTTGAAATAATCTATATCGAGCATGATCCCGTAATACAGGGATTTATAATCCGTATTCATGACATACAGGGCGTGCTCTATGAACTGCCGGTTATAAAGGCCGGTCAGAGTATCTACAAAAGCCTGCTGACTCTGGATATTGATATATATAGCCGTGATACCCAGAGCGATCCCGGGCCATACCAGAGTGATGCCGTAGAATGCTGCCTGCAGCAGACATCCGCTCACGACCGGGATAAGAAACAGCCAGATGGGAAAGAACTGTACATCGCCGTATTCTGCGCGGTAATTTATCAGGGTATAGACACTGATGCAGACTGATGCAAGCAGAAAGACATAGATCACATAGAGTCCCGGCAGCCTGTGGTATATGTTGTCCTCATCGACACGAAAACAGAATCCTGCGAAAGCATTCACTATAAGAACCGCCTGCATTACACCTGAAGCGATGATCATGATCTTATACTTGGGCCATAACTGCTCTTTGTTTCTGTATAATCGCATATCCACATACAGGACCCACAGAGTGGCGATCGCGACAGTTGCCATATAGAGATATGAATTCGTAAGAACGTTAAGCACACGATAAGTCGTGCCGGGAAGGCCATCGACCATAAAGCTGAAGATCTCGATGACGCCGGCTGTAATAGCGAGCAGCGTCACAGCAGAGAAAATGTGATCATCAACCCGCCTGTTCCTTCTGGTCATATATCTGCTGACTAACAGTATCACGAGCAGTACGCTCGCAAACCCGTCAGAGACCATGATCGACTGAATATTCATCCCGTTCTCCCTAAACTCTGATATACGCCTGACACTATATTGTATCACAGAAAACAGATAAGATACAACCATGAAGATGCTTTGACAGACATCCGCCTCTATGCTATCCTTGGGCTACCGGATCGGCCGGATCATTGACAGAAAAGTCCGGACACAGACTTACAATAAGAGCTCAGCATCACCTGTGCAGAGAGAGACCGCCATGTGGGACAATGAACTGAAAACCGCAAAAGAAGCCGCGATCAGGGCCGGGATAGCCATCATGGATATATATGAAAGCGGCAGCGATCCCGAAGTGGAATACAAAGCTGACGAATCACCGCTCACAAAGGCCGATAAAGCGTCAAATGCCATAATCGTCAGTATTCTCAGGGAGAGATTTCCCGGATATGCCGTTTTGTCTGAGGAGGAGAAGGATAACAGATCGAGACTGGAGAACGACCTGTGCTTTGTTGTGGATCCTCTGGACGGAACAAAGGAATTTCTGAAAAGAAATGGTCAGTTCACCGTCAATATCGCTCTCAGCCATAAACACAAGGCAGTCATGGGAGTGATATACGTTCCCGTATCAGGCGATCTGTACTACGCCTCTGAAGGAGACGGAGCCTATCTGGAATGTAAGGACAAAAGCCCGCAAAGGCTGCATGTTTCCGGCAATACGGATCATTCCGATCTCAGCGCCGTTGCCAGCGGTTCGCATTTTGCACCGGAAATGCAGCAGCTTGTAGAAAAATATGACATCAGAAGGATCCTGCGGATCGGCAGTTCTTTAAAAGGCTGTCTTGTGGCAAAGGGCGAAGCGGATATCTACTACCGCCACAATCCCACCATGGAATGGGACACGGCCGCCATGCAATGCATAGTGGAAGAAGCAGGCGGGATCTTCAGACAGATGGATGATTCACCTATGCTCTACAACAGAGAGGATTCGCTGAACTCAAAGGGTTTCTACGCGATCAACAAAGAAGAAAACAGATTAACGCTGTAGAGAGCCTTCGGATCGTTACATTACAAAGTATCCGTCCTGTGAATAGAGATACGATTCCAGCCTCGCATTATGCATATCCTGCTTCTTTAACTCCTCATTCTCTATGAGACGGACCTCGTCACCTTTGACGGCAAAAAGCCGGTAGATTATGACTCTCATTTTTTCGCCGATCTCAACCTCGCGCCGCTCGAGGGATCTGTGAGTCGAGAGCTTTATCCCCCCGACATCGAGAGTGAGCTCAAGACTTGTGCCTCGGAACATGATATCGGTTATCGTGCCCTCCTCAGAGCAGCCTATCACGTGCTTAAAGCGGCTGTTATCACTCTTGAACGCCTCTATGAACTCCGGACGGACCACGGCCTTGGTGAACCCGTCCTCTTCCTCAAAACCCTTGAGCCTGCCATAGTTATCTATGACCGCGGGCTGGCCTATAAACTCCGTCACAAATGCCGTCGCAGGCCTTCCGTAAATCTCCCTGGCCGTTCCGGTCTGCTCTACCCTGCCGTTATTGGTCACTATGATCTGACTTGCGACCTCAACCGCCTCATCCTGGTCATGGGTGACGAAGATACTGGTGATACCCACTTTATGTATCATATCCCTGAGCCACATCCTAAGCTCGTGACGTACCTTGGCATCTATGGCGGCAAAGGGCTCGTCCAGGAGCAGAAGATGGGGATTGGGCGCAAGCGCCCTTGCAAAAGCAACACGCTGGCGCTGTCCGCCGGATAACTGATTCGGATACCGCTTTTCCATACCGGTGAGACCAGTCAGCTCTATCAGCTCCGTCACCCGTTTCTTTATCTCTTCTTTGGGCTGCTTTCTTATCTTCAGGCCATAGGCAATATTATCAAAAACCGTCATATAGCGGAACAGCGCGTAGTTCTGGAAAACAAAGCCTATTCCGCGCTCAGAGGGCGCAATATCATTCACCCTTACCCCGTCTATGAAGATATCCCCGCTGTCAGGGTTCTCAAGACCGGCTATCATGCGAAGGATGGTCGTCTTTCCGCTCCCCGACGGTCCAAGAAGTGCCGTGAGGCTGCCTTTTTCTATACCGATATTGATATCTCTCGATGCCCTGAATCCGTCAAAAGTCTTATTTATGTTTTTTAATTCTACATACATACCCTTATTCCCCCGGATCGTATACCGCTTAATTACCGACGTTTGCCTGCACTTTTGGCTTTATACTCCAGAACATATCTTAAGACCAGCACAAGTACAGCCAGGATGACCAGTATCGATGAAACGGCAAATGACGCAACGATCGAATCCTGATCGCCCGACAGATACAGTGCATCTATCTCCAGCGGCAGTGTGAATGTCTTTCCCCTGGTCTTGGACAGTGCGTGTACAGCGCCGAACTCTCCCAGTGCGCGGGCTGTACAGAGGATCACGCCGTAGAGCAGCGCCCACTTTATTCTGGGGAAGGTGATGCTCTTGAAAATGCTCCAGCCGCCGGCGCCCATCAGCGCTGCTGCCTCCTCTTCATCCGTGCCGTCGGCATTAAGTACCGGTATGAGTTCTCTTGACACAAAGGGGAAGGTTACAAAGATCGTTGCCAGAACCACACCCGGCAGTGCAAATACGATCTTTATCTCAATTCCCAGAAGTCCCCCCAGCCACTCTAAGAACGGCGCAGCCCAGCCCAGTCTGCCGAAGGTCATGATATACGCGAGACCGGCGATGACCGGCGAAATGGAAAACGGGATGTCTATCAGCGTTGCAAGTATCTGCTTCCCCCTGAAGGAAAACCTGGTCAGTGCCCAGGAGGCCACCAGACCGAAGAAGGTGTTCACCGCCACCGCAATGACCGTAGCCAGCATGGTCACCTTGAACGCGGAAACAACATATTTGCCGGAAAGAGCCTCAACATAAAAGGCGAAGCCCTTTCGCAGAGAGTTATAGATCACGGAGACTAACGGTATAACAAGCATGACCGCTACAAATGCCAGGCTGATGAATATCAGCAGGATCCTTACTATATCAGTTTTTTTCTTTTCTTTAGTATTCTGTGCCATAGATCCGCCCCTGAAATACCGATGACATCATATATTGTTGGTCCTTCGCGACTGTCTGATCTGCACTATATTGATCAGAAGAAGCAGGACAAAGGATATTATAAGCATCACAAAAGCCACGGCTGTCGCGCCGGGATAATCCATATAGTTCAGTTTCTGCATGATGATATACGAGACTACCTGTGTGTGCTCCCTGGCACTGTTTCCGGCTATATAGATCACGCTGCCGTACTCCCCGATCCCTCTTGCCAGGGCAAGGCCGAAACCTGTCAGAATGGCTGGCATAAGTTCTGAAAGAATGACTTTGAAAAATGTGGAAAAGCTGTCAGCACCCAGTATGTAGGATGCCTCTTCAAACTGCGGATCCAGCTTTTCGAGCACCGGCTGGACAGATCTCACGACAAAGGGGATGCCTACAAATATCATCGCGACGGTAATACCTATATGCGTGTAGGATACGGTGATGCCCAGACGCGCCAGAGGTGCGCCCAGAAAGCCGTCACGGACATACAGCTTTGACAGTGTGATGCCTGCGACCGCCGTGGGAATGGCAAAAGGAAGCTCTATCAATCCGTCCAGTAACATCTTACCCGGAAACTCGTAGCGGACCAGAACCCACGCCAGTATCACTCCGAACACGGAATTGACGACTGCGGCGATAAACGCGGTCAGGATGCTGGTCCCAAAGGCATAGATCACACCGGGACTTGTCACGTTTTCCCAGAATTCCCGGGGCGTCATGCAAAACGCATATACCATGACCGAGCCCAAAGGAATCAGTATAAGTATGGATAACATGGCAACAGTAGTCCCCAGAGTGATACCGAAGCCCGGTATCACTCTGGGTTTTTTGTGCTGTTTTACCTTTTTATCTGACATAGATCTCATCAAATACGCCGCCGTCTGCGAAGAATCTGGCATAAGCCGCATCCCATCCGCCGAAATCATTGATATTGCAAAGCTTCATGTTAAGATCGAATTTGTCCGCATATTCCTTAAGTATCGCTTCATCGGAGGGTCTGTAACCGTATTTTCCGATGATCCGCTGAGCTTCCTCGGAGTACAGCCAGGACAGATATTCATGGGCAACTTCCTGTGTGCCGTTTTTGTCGGCATTCTCATCCACTATCGCCACGCTCGGCTGAGCCAGTATGCTTATGGAAGGCGACACTATCTCATATTCTCCGGGGTAGTTGTCAACTGTCGATATCGCTTCATTCTCCCAGGAGACCATAACATCTCCCTGTCCGTTTTCAACAAAGGTGGTGGTGGATCCTCTCGCGCCGGAATCCATCACGATAACTCTTGAATACAGCTTTGCGAGGAACTCCTTCATTTGGGCTTCATCACCGCCGAACTTATTGTCCGCATAGTACCAGGCTGCCAGGAAATTCCAGCATGCCGCGCCGCTGGACTTCGGGTCGGGATGTATCACGTCCACATCATCCCTTGTAAGGTCATCCCAGTCGGCGATATTTTTGGGATTGCCGGCTCTGACCAGGAAAACGATGCTTGACGTGTAGGGAGAGGAATCTCTGTCGAACTCATCCAGCCAGCCCGCCTTGATCAGACCAGCTTCCTCAACAAGAGTAATATCGTGGGCAAGCGCAAGAGTGACCACATCAGCATCCGCTCCCTCGACCACGCTCCTTGCCTGTCCGCCGCTCCCGCCGTGGGACTGTATTATTTCGACGGTATTTCCGGTTTCCTCATTGTAATGCTTCGCAAATGCTTCATTGTATGCCGCATATAATTCACGTGTCGGGTCGTAGGATACGTTGGTTATCTGATAATGCTTTCCGGAACCCGCTTCGTCTGCAGCTTCTGCCGCACCCGCGCTGTTTCCGCCGCAGCCGGAAAGAGACGATGCAACTGCCAAAGCAGCAAATATACCGGCGATCAGTTTTGCCAATGACTTTTTCGCAAAATACTTTTTCATATCCCCCTCCTGTTTTCGGATGTTTCCTTCGATGACACGACTTTACCTCAGACGAGGGAGCTGCTCAAGTGATTATCGTGAAAACGTTTGCACAAAAACGGTATGCTGCGGGATGATCAATGAAATATTGCGCGGTGAATATGCAGTTTTATGAACGACAGGCGGGGATCACGACAGAATCATGAAAACGATACCAGAAGCATGATTACTGGGTTTGAAGGCTTGGCGGAGCACAGCTTGTCCGCGTCATCAGTCTGCCCTCGAGCTCCACCCGAGTTACTGCGCTGTGCCCGCCGCTCAGTCTGTCCATCAGCAGATACAGAGCAAAGCGCCCCATTTCCATACGTGGAACTCTTATGGTCGTGAGCATGGGATCTGTATTCTGCGCCTCGGAAATGTCGTCACTCCCGATGATGGAGGGTCTGTAGTGAAGTAATCTGTGAGTGGATAAATACTTCAGCGCGCCGATGGCAATGATATCATTGGCACAGTAAACAGCGGTCGGCAGCTCCGGCAGGCGGCAGATCTTTTCCATGGCTTTGAAGCCGTCTCTCTCCGTATGCTGTACTTCTGTAAGATATTCGGGGTGAATGACCAGATCATGTCTGCTTAGGGTTTCGATGAAGCCGTCATATCTCGCCTCATTTTTGCAGGAGCCGATATATGCGATACGCTTGTGACCGAGAGA
Source organism: Lachnospiraceae bacterium (assembly GCA_024697225.1). Taxonomy (GTDB): domain Bacteria; phylum Bacillota; class Clostridia; order Lachnospirales; family Lachnospiraceae; genus Butyrivibrio. The sequence goes on along the minus strand of JAILGA010000131.1, from coordinate 1,403 downwards.
TATCAGATACTGAGTGGCCATAGCGGCGATCTTTTTCCGTCGCAGGTGACCTCATCAACCTCATAGTTGGTGCTGTTTCTGTTGATGGACACGACTCCCCTGTACATGGATGTAAAATATCTCAGAGCCGATGCGTTGCATTTACCAAGGATTATCAGACCGTCGCTGTGATCGGTTTCCTCGGCGAAAATACCGGCTGTGAGCTTCTTCAGATTCTCGCCGGCACATTTTTTATCATCAGACAGGATCGGTTTATAGACTATCCGGGATAATATACAGTTGTGATTATGGATCTCGCTTTCGACCACCCTCAGGAGTTCGGCAAAGAAAGGGTCTGTCTGTTCCGCATCTGCGCGGCTCATGAGGACACTGAAATAATGGATATGGCTGTCACGCTTTCCGAGCTTCAGATTTCTTGCGGCCTCATTGGGAGTATAGCCCTGCTCCATGGCCAAACGCCATATCAGATCTCTCCGCTTCGGATCGGAGCATTTGTAGTCGGGATCGTTAAGAACACGGGATACGGTCGATGTCGACACTCCCGCTGCTTTAGCTATATCCCTGATACCCATCAGGCATCCCCGGAAAGCTTTCTTTCTGAGAAGATCTTTTCCAGCCTTTCCATCAGCTCGTTTGCGGTATCCTCTATGCTCCTTCCCTCTGTATCGACGGTGATCTCCGGATGTGAAGGTACCTCGTAGGGACTGGTTATACCTGTCATATTAGGGATCTCGCCGTTTAATGCCTTGCGGTACAGACCGTGGGTATCACGGCGCTTGCATTCATCAAGGGATGTGCTTACATAGACTTCGATGAAATTTCCGTCCCCGACGATCTGACGGGCATTTTCTCTGTCCGCCTCGTACGGGGAGATAAATGCAGTAAGGGCTATAAGACCCGCATCATTCAGGATCTTGCAGACCTCTGCCGTCCTCCGGATGTTCTCTATTCGGTCCTGTTTTGTAAAGCCCAGATTCTTATTCAGGCCCATTCTCATATTATCGCCGTCCAGAAGCATGGTATGCTTCATCCTTGCATGAAGTCTCTTTTCGATCTCATTTGCAAGGGTGGATTTACCCGATCCGGAAAGACCCGTAAACCATATGGTGAAAGGCTGCTGCCCCTTTAACAGGGCTCTCTCCTTCCTGGTCACCGCCTCTTTCTGATAGTGCAGATTGTCGGATCTGCGCATTATATGGGCTATTGTCCCACAGGCAGAGGTCATGTTGGTGACGCGGTTGATGAGTATGAAACTGCCGAGCGTTCTGTGAGATGAAAAGCTGTCCAGAACGATCTTTTCGGATAAGGAGATCTCGCATGAAACGATCTCGTTTTTGGTTATGGTCCTTGCAACCTCATGTTCTCCGGTGTTTATATCCACCCTGTACCGGATGCGCATGATC
>JAILGA010000111.1 GCA_024697225.1 Lachnospiraceae bacterium | reverse complement strand
AGAGTGGGGACCTCATCACCTGAACTGGGCGTACCCACCGCTTTTTCGGATATCAGTGCCTATGAGATCATCTGTGAAACAGAGGAGACAAAAGCCGGGTACAATCCGGAACTCTCTTACGGCAGTCATATCTTCCAGGATCTGGTGGAGGCGGAGATACTTTATACCGCTGTATTTCATAACGAAAAGACGATCCATTTTTCACCGGAGAAGCTGTCGTCTTCCCAGGATCTCGTCACGGAATTCGTGCAGAGCGATCTGTTAAAGAAGATCGTTCATGTGTATGATGTAACAGACCGGAAATGTGCAGTGTATAATGATATTGCAAATGAGCATCTGGTGATCACATGTTGACGGAGGCTGTTTATTATGTGTGGCGGAATCGGTAAAATATGATATAATATTAAATCTATGGCCTGACATAAGGGTTTTCTTTTTTTTCGAAGGAGTCGGACATGGATTTTAATGGTATTGTTGATTCTATATTTGCACCGTCCTGTGTAGTCTCTGTAGAGAAACGGCCGGACGGCCGATACGGTGAGATCCGTCTGGTTGCAGGAAACAGCAGATACGCGGATGTTCTTGGCACACGCGTGGATCCCTTCGAAAAACGCGAAGGCAGCAGTGATCGCGCACCTTTTATTCCCGGACGGCTATATACCGAATACTTCCAGCAGAGCATTAATTTCGAAGATGTCTGCTATCGTGCCGCGGTGCTAAAGAAAGAGGTCCACACATACGCACACATATACAATGTTGATACATGGTTTGACATATATGCGATGCCTCTCGACCATGAGGACGGAAATATCTGCTACTGCCTTTATTTAACTGTTCCGAACAGTGACGCCGGATCGCTTCTCGAAACCTTTAACAGCTCCAAAACCGCTAATGATGTCCTCAAGACCTGCATAAGGCTCCATAAGGCTACAAATCTTCAGGATGCCATGGACAGTGTCATTGCGGAGATCCGTCAGATCTGCAAGGCAGAGGGCTGCACCGTGCTCCTTCTCGACCACGAAGAGGAGAAATACTCGATCCTGGCAACTGATTTTGTCCCGAACAGCTCGATCAAGCGCGTCACGCAGTTTGATGGCTACTACAATATCGCAATATCCTGGAAAGATATGCTGGGCGACGAAGGCGACTGTATCGTTGTCAGAAACGAAGAGGAGATGGAGGAGGTCAGCAGAATAAACAATCCGTGGTATCAGACGCTTGTCGAGGCAGGTGTCAAAAGCGTGGTGCTTTTCCCGCTCCGCCAGGGCAAGGATCTGCTGGGATTTATGTGGGCCGTCAATTTTGATACGGACAACACACAGCATATAAAGGAAACGCTCGAGTTGACGGCGTTTTTCCTCTCAGCTCATATAGCGCACTATCAGGTCATCACACGTCTACATCATATGAGCTATACAGATGCTCTCACCGGTCTGCCGAACCGCTATGCTCTGACAGACCATATTTCTGAACTGATAGAAAAAAAAGAAAGATTTGCAGCGGTCTCGATCGACTTCAATGATTTCAAGCACGTGAACAATACATTCGGATTTGAAGCCGGGAACAAGACACTGATAAGCGTTGCTTCACGCTGGAAGGATGTTTCTGACACCTCTTTCCCCGATATCGGCAAGTACCTCGCCTGCATAGGCGGAGACGAGTTTTTCCTCATAGTCAGCGGATACAGCACGGAGGAAGAACTGAAAAGTGTGATTTCATGCTACAATGATGCGCTTTCCGATTGCCTGACGGTCGAAGGCTGCGAGATCTACCTGACTGCAAGCCTTGGATATGCGGAGTATCCGACGGATGCCGACAGTCTGGATGCGCTGATATCGCAGGCAAATGTTGCGATGAACGAGATAAAAAGAGCAGGCAGCAGCGAACATATCCTGAAATTCACTCCGGATATCCGCAGAGATGAACAGATCCTCACGATCGAGAGGATGATAAGAAATGCGCTCGAGAACGACCGGATCAGCTTTTTCCTGCAGCCCCAGTATGATATGAACCACAGGCTCAGGGGATTTGAAGCCCTTGCGCGAATGAAGGACAGCGACGGTAATATCGTAAATCCCGACGAGTTCATTCCCGTTGCGGAGAAGATCGGACTCATCGACGTAGTGGACGGAACCGTCTTCAGAAAAGCCGCGATGTTCTTCGGAGAACTCCTGCGCGAGTCGGGAGCCAGACTCACTCTTTCACTCAACACCTCTGTGCGTCATATGATGAAGAGCGACTTCACTGATGAGATACGAAGGCTCATTAAGGACAGCAGAGTCCCTGCGGATCAGCTGGAAATAGAGATCACGGAATCCATCATGATAGATTCCGTCGACAAAGCATTGCGCTGTATAGACGAGTTGAAGAGCATGGGGATCAAGATAGCGATCGACGATTTCGGCACCGGCTATTCATCGCTCAGTTACCTGAACAGGTTCCCTGCCGATGTCATAAAGATCGACAAATCATTTATCGACGCCATGAACAAGAGTGATTCTTCGAGACAGTATGTGGCGGCGATCATTTCAATGGGTCACGTCATGGGATTTGATGTGATCTCCGAGGGGGTGGAGAATCAGGAACAGCTAAGTACTCTCAGGGAGATTGGCTGTGATTATGTCCAGGGCTTTATCTGGGGACGTCCGCTTCCCATGGTGGCTGCCATGAACCTCATAAGCGGTCGATGACCAGATAAGTGCTGCTGTGCAAAAAAGGTATTGTATGAGATACGACGCATTTATCAGCTACAGACATTCAGAACTGGATATGGAGATCGCGAAGAAGGTGCACTCGGGACTTGAAACTTACAATATCCCGGGTGCCGTTCGCAGTAAGACCGGGAAAAAGAAGATGGGGCGGGTTTTCAGAGATCAGGAGGAACTGCCCATCGGGAGTGATCTTGACGATAATATTTCGGGTGCACTGAAGGAATCCGGGTATCTGATAGTGATCTGTTCACCGCGTACGCCGGAATCCTATTGGGTATGCAAGGAAATCGAGAGTTTCATAAAACTGCATGACAGAAATCATATTCTGGCAGTTCTGATCGAGGGCGAGCCTGATGAAAGCTTTCCGCCCCAGCTTTTGACTGATGATGAGGGGAATCCTGTCGAACCGCTGGCAGCCGATGTGAGGGGTGCTGACAGAAAAGAGCGGAATAAGAAGTTTAAGACCGAGATACTGCGACTGGCTGCACCCATCATCGGATGTACCTATGACGATCTGAAGCAGCGTCACAGGGAGAGGATCATAAAGAGGACCATAGCCATGGTCTCTTCGGCTGCGGCTGTTCTGGCGCTTGCTGGGACCGCCTTCGGCCTCTACAATGCCAATATGGCTGCCAAAATGAAGGCGCTAGCTGACGAAAAGGCGGCGCTTGCCGATGAAAAAGCGGCACTTGCGGATGAAAAGACGAAACTTGCCGAAGAGATAACCGTCCAATACGAAGGAAAACAGGAAAATCAGTCGAGGTTCTATGCGCAGGAGGCGATGTCATTACTCGAAGCCGGAAACAGGGAGGACGCGATCCTTGTGGCTATGGAGGGCCTGCCTTCTTTAGGCAACGAGAGGCCTTATGTTCCGGATGCGGAATATGCGCTGAGCCGTGCCGTTTATGCCTATGATTGTGCAAGAAGAATGACTTATGACAGGATCCTCAGGCATAAACTCTCTGTCAGTAAAATGTTCACAACCGAAGACCGCAAAAAAGTCATCACAATAGATATCGGCAACAGGGTCTATGTGTGGGATGCCGAAGATTGGACGCTCCTTGCGAGCATAGCGCCGGCGCTTAATGAGTCCAACTATTACGTAACCGCGCGGAGTGCGGATGCGGATGATTCGGGTGTATATATCACTACCGATCA
>JAILGA010000073.1 GCA_024697225.1 Lachnospiraceae bacterium | reverse complement strand
TGAATCTTCAGCTTGTGCGGCTTTTCCTGAAAAACAGTAAGATCGGTCTCGATACTGCGGCGAATGGTCCTCAGGCTATCGATATGACGAAGAAAAAGAAGTACGACATAATCTTCCTTGACCGCAAAATGCCGGGGCTGGACGGATTAGAAACGTTCAAAAAGATAAGGGAAGACAGCGGGAATATGAACGCAAAGTCCGTTTTTATCCTGCTCACAGCGGACGAAGGGGACGGTATCCGTGAGAATGCACTTCGGGAGGGGTTCTCTGACTTTCTCGCGAAGCCGTTTAAGCCGCAGATGCTTGAAGATATCATTAAAAAGCATCTGCCGTAGATTACAGGTTGCAATAATGGTTCCACTCGTGTTATTCTAGGAGTCGGAGGTTTTTTCGCCGGGATGAATATTGAACTTCAGTGCTGTGCTCTTTTTATAATATTCACCATCGCGGTCATGTTTTTGCGTGAGAAGAAGCTTGACCTTATGAACCGCGTTTTATTTCAGCGCGCAATCTGCGCATGTTTTGCCTGCCTGATTTTTGATATTCTGTCGATTATCCTTATCAACAAGTCTGTACATCAGGGCTTCAGCCCGGACGTAACAAAGATCGTCTGTAAGTTGTATATCATGCTGCTTGTCCTGCAGGGATATTTCGGCTACGTTTATGCGGCGACGAGTCTTCTGCCCAGGGACAGAAAATGGGCGGTGACAGCGAGATACGCCTACCATACGATATTTGCCGCGGGCGAAGTGCTCATGCTTTTACTGCCCATCGAATTCACGGCGGAAGGAAGGGTTGTATTCTCCTACGGGCCTTCCACTACGATCGCATATATTCTGTCCGCTATATATATCCTTTCCACGATAATCACGACCCTGATCTACAGAAAACACATGCCGGGCAGAAGGTTTACCGCCATGCTTCTGTGGCAGGGAATATGGCTCCTCGCAGCCGTCATCCAGTTTATCGAACCCCAGATCCTGCTTGTGGGTTTTGCATCTTCCTTCGGCATGGTCATCCTGTATATCCAGCTTGAAAATCCCAGCGAATATGTGGACGGTTCGACCGGTCTGTTCACCTCGAATGCCCTCTCGGTCTATGTGCATGATAAATACAGATTTGATAAGAGCTTTTCGATTTTTACGGCCAAGATCCATTACATGACAAACTATGTCGATTACAATATGGAGCAGGCCGCCGTCATGCGTACGGCAAAGGCGCTTATGGCTCTCGGACCCGAACCTGCATTCCGCATTGATGATGACACGTTCTGCGTGCTTTATGACAATAAGGAGCGCATGTTTGAAAAGGCCGCGGATATCAAAAGGCAGAAGGACGGTGTTACGGATCTGCCGGCAAAGGGTACATACCTTCTGATACCTGACAGCATGATGATGAACGGTCCTGATGAGTTTTTCCGTTTTCTTCATACTTATCTGGAAAACGAGCAGGAGATCACGATCGCCGATGAAGATCTGCTGAAGAAGCTGCGCGCCCAGAACAGGGTCAAGGGAATGATAGAGGAGGCGCTGCAGGATGACAGGGTGGAGGTCTTTTATCAGCCGTTCTACAACGTGAGGGAAGGCAGATTTAATGTTGCTGAGGCACTTGTACGGATAAGGCTTGAAAACGGTGATATCGTTCCGCCGGGTGAGTTTATTTCGATCGCAGAGGAAAACGGACAGATCATTCCTCTGGGCATAAGGGTCGTCGAGAAGGTCTGTAAGTTCCTGTCATCGAAGGAGGCGCAGGCACACGGGCTTGATCAGGTTGAGATCAATGTTTCGGCCGCTCAGTTTGATAACGAGAATCCCGCGAAGCTCATCATGCAGCATATTGAGGAATACGGGATAGATCCAGGGATGATCAATCTCGAGATCACGGAAACAGCTGCAGGTGAGAACCGTGACATAATGATCAGAAACATGGAGAGGCTGATCCGCCAGGGTGTGTCATTTTCGCTTGATGATTTCGGGACGGGTCGCTCCAATATAGATTATTTCGTCAATATGCCGGTGAGGACCATAAAATTTGATTATTCTTTTACCCAGGGATTCTTTGACAATGAGAAGATAAAGCATGTGCTGACCGGGATGGTGGATGTCGTGCACAAAATGAACCTGAAGGTCGTGGTCGAGGGAATCGAAACCGAGGAACAGATGATGGTCATGAAGGAAATGGGCGTGGAATTTATACAGGGCTTTTACTTTTCAAGACCGATCCCCGAGGATGACTTCATGGCATTTTTGAAGAAGAACAACGGATAAGGGGGAGTACAGAGATGGGGGATCCAAAGGTTTATTTTACCGATTTCAGAACTGTTCTTGATGTGAGTCTTACAGTTAAACTGCAGAAGCTTATACGTCTTGCGGGGATGGGCACGATCGACATGGACGGAAAGTTTGTGGCGATCAAGATGCATTTCGGCGAGCTCGGAAATCTTGCATACCTTAGACCTAATTATGCGAAGGCTGTAGCTGATGTGGTCAAGGAATTCGGCGGGCTCCCGTTCCTGACGGACTGCAATACACTTTATCCCGGAAGCAGAAAGCATGCTCTTGAGCACCTTGACTGCGCCAATATCAACGGATTCAATACCGTTACCACAGGCTGCCAGATAATCATCGCTGACGGGCTGCGCGGTACCGATGATATCGCGGTGCCTGTTCCAAACGGTGAATACTGTAAGGAGGCCTACATAGGGCGCGCCGTGATGGATGCGGATATCGTCATATCCCTCAATCACTTTAAGGGCCATGAGCAGGCAGGTTTCGGCGGAGCGATTAAAAATCTGGGAATGGGCTGCGGGAGCCGCGCGGGAAAGATGCAGCAGCACAACAGCGGTCATCCCCATGTGATCGAAGATCTTTGCAGAGGATGCCGGAGATGTGCTAAGGAGTGCGGCTCGGATGCCATAAGTTACGACGGCAATAAGGCATGGATCGATCCTGAAAAGTGCAAGGGCTGCGGCAGGTGTATCGGAGCATGTGCCTTTGATGCCATTGAGAATGACAACTGGGATGCGCCGCAGATGCTCGGCAGAAAAATGGCGGAGTATACAGCTGCCGTCATAAGCGGCAGGCCGAGTTTTCATATCAGTCTGATCCAGGATGTATCGCCTAACTGTGACTGCCACGGCGAAAACGACGCGCCCATACTTCCCGATATAGGAATGCTGGCTTCATTTGACCCGGTGGCGCTGGACCAGGCCTGCGTCGATCTGTGCCAGAAGGCTGAACCTATCAGAAACAGCCAGCTGGGTGACAATATGGCGAGCGAGCACTTCCATGATCACGGCGATGTGTGGCGCAACAGCAACCACAATGTCTCCTGGGTGGAGACACTGGAACATGCCGAGAAGATAGGTGTGGGTTCCCGCAAATATGAACTTATCACTATGAAGTAAGTGTTTACATGTATGCACCGGCCTGAACGCGCCACATTCCGGCATACTTACCGTTACGTGCGAGAAGTTCGTCGTGTGTGCCTTCTTCGACAACGCGGCCGCTTTCAAGCATAATGATGCGGTCCGCGATGCGTGTGGTCGACAGACGGTGCGATATGAAGATAACGGTCTTGTCCTTTGTCGCTGTGAGCATCGCGTGGTTTAACTGATACTCTGCAATCGGATCAAGGGCACTTGAAGGCTCATCAAGTATCATGAGTCCCGCATTCTGGTAGAACACTCTTGAAATGGCCAGTTTCTGCGATTCGCCGCCGGATAGATTTATTCCGTCATCACGGGTCTCGGTTGTGAGAAAGCTTCCGAGACCCTTTTCCATTTTATCGATGCGCCTGATCAGGCCGCTGTCAGTCAGGGCCTCTCTTATCCTTTCCTCCTCGCCGCCTTTTGGAATATCCATTATAACGTTTTCCGCCACGGTTCCCGCAAAGATCCTGAAGTCCTGGAAGACCACGCCGATGGAGCGCCTGAATTTTTCTACATTATATGCCCTTATGTCATTGCCGTTCATGATGATATGTCCGCTGTCCGGATCATAGAGTCTCATGAGCAGTTTGACAAGGGTGGTCTTGCCCGCTCCGTTGTATCCCACGAGCGCAATCTTTTCACCGGGGTTGATATCGATATTTATGTCTTTTAGAAGCCCGGCTCCGGACTTGTTGTATGCAAATGACAGATCCTCAACATGAACATCTTTGGCACCGGCTCCCGGAGCAAGATCCTTATCGGAAACTATCTTTGTCCTGTATTCAAGGAAGCCGCGGATCTTGCTGATATACAGACTTGATTCGCATGCGAAGGGATAGGTATCCGTGAATACTCTGAGACTTCTCTTCATCCGTCCGAAGGAATGGTAGAGGATCGCAAGACCGGAGAAGGAAAGAGTGCCCCAGACAGTGGCTTTTAACACCAGATATCCGATGTAGATCACGTCGCAGCAGAAATCGTTTCCGATGTAATTGGCAACGAAGCTGAAAAGAAAGTGTTTCTTTGCGTTCTTTTTCTCGATATTAACTATCTCCTCGTTGGCCGCGTCGAATTCCCTGTACAGAATATCGCTCACCCCGGGATTAAGGCGCATTTCCTTGGCGCTGTCGGGAAGGTAGAATACTCTTTTCACATACTCGCGCTTCCTCTCATGGGGATTTCTGGATATCCTGATTTTGTATGAGAGCCTGTTGTAGGCCTGCATGAAAACAAAGGTCAGTATAAAGGAGCCTATTGCAAAGAAGATCGATGCGGCATCTTTTTTCACAAAATAGATTCCCGTGGTGATAAAGGTGGCAAGTCCCGCAAAAACATTCGAAAGAAACTGTATGCACCTGTCGATCTGTTTGTCCACTTCGGCGATGGCAAGGACCATCTCGTTGTAGTACTCCGGATTGTCATAGCACTCAAGATCGAGATCTTTGGCTTTATCGTATAGCATGAGCTTGATCCTGCGGCGCACCTTCGGTGCCTCTTTTTCTCTCACGTAGTCCCCGACCCATACCGTGAACACCATACCTATGGAGATGCAGACAAACAGGATGATGATAATTGCCGCGACCTTCCTGAAGGGGTAGTGGAATTCGGCCGCTTCCAGTACGTATCCTATGCCGACGGTGTGCTCAAAGAATATGGATACCTGATTTCTTACGGCATCCAGAACCGGGAAGATAACAAAAGCGGGGGATGCGGTAAACAAAAGTCTGATCAGGAACAGATTGTTGGAGACGACCTGTCTGAAGGGCTGTTTGTTTTTGTTTTCGTTATTCATACCGCAGCCTCCTCTCCGTCATCGATTGCGAGGTAGTTGTTTGCCTGGCGGCGGTACATCTTAGCGTAGCTTCCGTTAAGGGCCATGAGTTCTTCATGGGATCCCTCCTCGATGATCTGGCCCTTCTCCAGCATGAATACCCGGTCACAGTGCTTTACACTCGAGAGTCTGTGGGATATGAAAAGAAGAGTGTGATCCTTTCCCTCCTTTGCAATATTGTTGAAGAGCTCGAATTCGGCTATCGGATCCAGGGCGCTTGAGGGCTCGTCAAATATCTTGACGGGAGCGGGCTTCGCAAAGGTCCTTGAAACGGCGAGTTTCTGGCTCTCGCCGCCGGAAAATACCGCGCCGTTTTCATCGAATTCCTTTGTCATTATAGTTGCCGTACCACCCGCAAGCTTTGATATTCTGTCGGATATGCCCGCTTTTTCCAGAGCGCTTTTTACTATATCGTCCTCCCTGTCGTAGCTGCGGCCCATGAGCACGTTGTCTCTGACGGACATCCCCATGATAGCGAAATCCTGGAAGGTTGTGGCAAACAGTTCCCTGTAGGCGTGCAGGTTGTATTCTTTTATGTCTCTTCCGTTCATGCGGATCACGCCGCTCGTCGGATCATAGAGCCTTAAGAGAAGCTTGATGATCGTGGTCTTGCCGGCACCGTTATGCCCTACGAGTGCCGCGATCTCACCTTTGTTTAACGTGAAGGAGAGATGCTTTATGGTCTCTTCGTCTGTGTAGGAGAAGGAGACATCCTCAAATGACAGAGATTCAAAGGACTCCGGGATATCGCCGTCATAATCTTCGGGAATCTTTTCCTCATATTCCAGAAAGCCCCGGAGGTTGTTTATAAACACGCCGTCCTTCATGAAATTCACTATGTCGTCAAATAATCCTATGAGGATCCAGGTCATGGATACCATCATGCTGGTCATGATCGTCAGATCCGCAAGTGAAATTGATTTCGTCACCAGGTTTCTGTAGATGGCATAGAAGAGCACTCCCTCAAAGATGACCGAGAAGGTAAAGGTTATCTTCCAGAAATTGACAAATGCATTGGGAAATGCATATTTGGCGGCCGCCTTTACATTGTTATCCGTGGCGTCCGAGTATTGCTTTTTCAGGAGATCGTATACGTTGAAAAGCCGCAGCTCCTTGGCGTAGTCCGGAAGATACATGGCGCGGCTCACGTAGTTCATCATCTTGTTGCCGCTTACCTGTTCCTGATAGCGCTTGTATTCAAATCTGTTTTTGATGCTCCCGAACAAAAAGTTGCCCAGCAGGGGGCTGATGATGAAGATCACGGCGAATCTGTCTATTGAGAACATCAGATAAAAGACAAAGCCCGTTGCGATGGTGCCGAAGATGATCCCCCAGAAGCGTCTCATGATGTCGGATATCTTTTCATCGGCGCCGTCCATGGCCATGGTATATCTGTTGTAAAAGTCAGCGTTTTCGTAGCAGGAGAGCTCCACATTTCTGGCCTTGTTAAAGAGCATGTGATAAAGCTTTCCGTAAAGGCGCGTGAGCTCAATAGGCATGGTCACATTTTCGAAGTAGTGCTGGTACAGGTTCATAAGCCCGACCACAAGACCGCATATGCCGATATACGCGAGAATACTTGTGTGATCGTCACCGCGGTCAAGGCTTGCGACGATATGCTTTGTGAATACCGACGAAAAGAAGACCCACTGGAAATAGCCGAGGATCGCAACAAATATGATGTTAAAAAAGATCTGTTTTGAGAATCCTATCCCCAGCTTCAGCGCATAGAACGCGTTGTCCAGAGTCTTTTTGAGCGACAGCTTTTTATCGTTCACTGTGACATCCCCCTTCCATGTAATGCATACTATATTACATGACAATGTCAGGCTTTATCAAGCCTGATGATATCGGTTGCGACTTTTTCCTGAAATCGTATGTCGTGTTCAACGAGCAGCATCGTAGGGCAGTATTGTAATATCAGTTTCTCTATCTGCATCCTTGAGAATACATCTATGTAGTTGAGCGGTTCATCCCAGATATAGAGGTGCGCCGGAGTTATGAGGCTCGCCGCTATAAGTACCTTCTTTTTCTGACCCTCGGAATAGTCCTCGATGTTTTTGACAAACTGTTCGCGGCCGAGATCCAGATTCCTGAGCACGGCCAGAAACAGACTCTCGTCAAATCCCCGGCTTTTTGCAAACTCCTTAAGGCTTCCTGCGAGGAAGGAGGTATCCTGATCTATATAGGATATTGTCAGCCCCGCAGGGACATCAAGACGCCCGGAAACGAGCATGTTTATATCGCGGGAGTCCGCAGTGTCGTGATAACCCGATCTGTTCAGGATCGCGCGGATGATGCTTGTTTTTCCGCTGCCGTTTGCGCCTGAAAGAATCACGCGGTCGCCCCTCTTTATCTGAAACCTCAGCCCTTCAAAAAGATATTGCTCCGAGTCTGCATATCGTATCGAGAGGTCGTTTGCATCGATCAGCACATTTTTGTGGAACTCAAGCGGTCTTATCTTCAGATCGGCCACGCGCTCGATGTCGTTCAGAAGTCCTTCCTTTTCTTCAATCTCGCGGGAGATACGTGTCTCGTAGGCCTTGACTCTTGCCTGCATCTTTTTGGTTTTTGCACCGATGTAGGCTCTTGTCGAAATGTTTCTTTCAGGCTCTTTGAGAGGATCGAATCCGATCTTGGAATTCTCGCTCTTCTGGGCCCATCTGCTGCTCCTGTCCGCGGCGGCTTTGAGTTTTCCGATCTCCTTTTGGTGCTTCTCATTCTCGGACTGCCTGAAGGCATCCGTCCGCTCCTTGTTCTCCCACCAGGAGGAGAAGTTGCCGGTCTGCACTTCTATGGTCTCTCTGTTAAGCACAAGCATATGATCGCATACGTGATCCAGCAGATCTCTGTCGTGGGACACGAGGATAAAGCCTTTCTTTGAAGAGAGATACTTCTTTACGATATTTCTGGCCTTTATGTCAAGATGGTTTGTCGGCTCGTCGATCAGAAGAAACTCGTTTTCTTCCGCAAAGAGGGCAGCGAGCATCACCCTTGTGCGCTCGCCGAAGCTGAGTGTCGCAAAGGGTCTGTAAAGGCATTCGGGATCCATTTCAAGCTGATCCGCCTGAATGAGTACCTGCCATAGTTCGGCGCCGGGCTTCCATTCTGCGATAAGCTCCTCACCAGTCTTTTGAAGATCGCTTTCGCTGATCCTGTACGGGAAATAATCAAATGCGGTGCTGCATGTAATGCTGCCTGTATGATCATATTTCCCCATGAGGAGGTTGAGAAGAGTAGTCTTGCCTTTTCCGTTCCTTCCGATCAGTCCGAGTTTCCAGTTTGTATCTATTTTAAATGTCGCATTCCTGAAGACATCTTCCGCGCTGCCTTCGTAGGAAAACGAAAGGTCAGTTACCTGTATCTGTGCCATCTGTATACCTCCCTCGTTTTCCGGCATTAAAAAATCTGCTCCGTACCGAAGCAGATCACACGTATAAATGAAGGGCTGCAGATTCAGGTACACATGATCGCGGTGAAGACCCGAGAGATCCGGTTACACTTGATCGCGGTGAAGACCCGACAGCACAAAGTACAAAAGGTTAAGACTGAAATCTTACAATGTAATGGCGGGTGATCATATCTGATGGTCTGATAGTGCACAGTCACATACGATCGAAACCGGTGCTCTTCAAAATGAATACGGATAATCTGATACGGCACACACAAACAGAGCCTTTAAGGCCGTAGAAACAGTTTGCATCATACCTTATAGATTACCTGATATTCATCTTCCCACCATCGCGCCGCGCGCGCCTTTCTTTGTATTATGCGATACTCTAACACATAAGAGTCTGGATGGCAAGAGGAACTTTTCGGATGGGCAGCGTATCATTTTCGCAGAAAAGATGTTAGAATCTAAATGCAGGATTTTGAACCGCTTTTGGCGGAACACAGAAAACAGGAGACAGAGGATGAAAACAAGAACCCTTGGTAAGACAGGTATTAATGTGAGTGAGATCGGATTCGGAGGAGAATGGCTGGAGAGGCATGAGACGGAAGAATCCATCGAGTTGCTCAAATATGCTCACAGCAAAGGCATCAACATAGTCGACTGCTGGATGCCCGATCCGAAATCAAGGGATATCATAGGAAGCGCCATGGAGGGCTGCAGGGACAGCTGGTATGTTCAGGGGCACATAGGCTCAACATATCAGAACGGGCAGTATGTAAGGACGAGAGATATGAAATACGTCCGCCCCGCTTTTGAGGATCTGTTGCAAAGACTCAAAAGCGATTATGTCGATCTTGGGATGATCCACTACATCGACTCTCAGGATGAGTGGAACAGAGTCATGAACGGGGAATTCATCGCCTATGTCCATGAACTTCATGAGAAAGGTGTTATAAGGCATATAGGACTCAGTACCCATAACCCTGTGATAGGCAAACTTGCTGTACAGACCGGTTTTATAGAAATGATCCTTTTCAGCATCAATCCCGCATTTGATATGCGCCCTGCAACCGAGGATCTTGATACTATGTGGGAAGGCTATGAAGAGAAGTATTCCGGGATCGATCCCGACCGTGCGGAGTTCTACAGAATGTGCGAAGAGAATAATGTAGGTCTCACTGTCATGAAGGGCTTTTTCGGAGGAACGCTCCTCGATGGCGAAAGATCCCCCTTCGGCGTCGCTTTCACTCCCGTTCAGCTTATACATTATGCGCTTACGAGACCAGGCGTGTCTTCCATCCTTTGCGGATATGATACCAGGGATCAGGTAGATGCCGCTGTTCATTATGAAGATGCTTCTGATAATGAAAAGGATTATGCTTCCGTAATTGCCGGCGCACCTTTGCATTCATACAAGGGACAATGCACTTACTGCGGACACTGCAAACCCTGTCCCGCAGGAATTGACATAGCGATGGTCAACAAGCTTTTTGATCTCGCATCTTTGCAACAGAGTGTTCCCGACAGTGTGCGCGAGCATTATAAGGCCCTCGAGCATAAGGCTTCGGAATGCATCGCATGCAGAGGCTGCGAGGGCAGGTGTCCTTTTGAGGTCAGGATCGCCGACCGCATGGCCAGGGCTGCGGAACTGTTCGGGGTCTGACAGGATATATAAGAAAATGAACCTGTTCGGAAAGAAAAACAAGAATACAACAATAGACTGGGACCGGGCGAATCTTCAACCGGTTCTGAGGTGCAGCATATGCAACGGGGAGCAGGTCTTTGGGTTCAGGGATAAGCGGACGGGAGATTTTTCGGAACTGGCTCTGATCCGCACTAAAGCGGAACTGTACGAGTTTGCCGGCAGATACGGGATCAAACCGGAGGACATTTCCAAGGTATACTGAACGCTTCTCCCCTAAAAATACAAGATCGTTGAGGGACAGTTAATATATGGAAAATAATATGCGTGGCATCAGTGGATTTTTGACGTATAAGGCATATATAATCACAGATCATATTTCTGCAGGTGTTTTTGTCGCATTGTTCGACAGAACAGGAAAAGGAGTTGGATTATGAAGTATACGAAGAAGACCCTCGAAGAACTGAAAAAGACCATAGACCGGGTTGCACATATATCCCAGGCGGTAAGCGGCTCCGTGGCATTAAGAAATCATCTGGACGCACAGGCACGAAAAAACGGTCTGACAGATGATCAGCATCAGGCTGCCGAAGGATTGGGAGAAAAGATCGCCCTCTTTACAACCATGGGATTAACAGCACAGACTATGTCATCGAATATTCAGAAACTGATAGACGGCAGCGCGCAGAATCCCGATGAACTGGAGGATCAGCTCGATAGATACATCGATCAGCTGCAGTTAAATTCGGTGCAGATTACCGCTGCGACAGATAAGTATTTCATATGGGACAACCACGACAGGACTCCTGAATTCAACGATCCCGCGTGGCCTATGTACAATATGGCCAGAGAATTAGACGATGCCGGTAAGGAACTTGAGGTTCTGAGGACGGCCAACGGCATACAGAAATACAAGGATATCGACAGACAGCTTGAGGAAGAAATGACGCTCCTTTCCGCAATGAGCTGTGACGGCATCGATCTGACACAGGTGCCCGTTATGCTGCAAAACGCAAAAGCGGAAGCTGATGAGGCGAAAAACAGGCTTGAAGCGCAAAAGAGCGCAGGGGAGAGACAGAACTGGAAGAAAAATCTGGATGATGCGAATCGCAGGATCTCGCAGATTCCCGGGGAGATACAACACCTCGAAGATCAGAAGAGATCCCTCGACAACACCATAGCAGCAGCCGGAAGAGATCTGCAGGACCTGAAGGCTGTGCGCAGAGAATATAACGATATCCGCAGGGAAATAGAAACAGCCGGACAGGATGTAAATAAGTTCAACGAAGACATAAACGGGATGCAGCAGGAACTGTCCGCTCTTACGGAGAAGACAAACAAGTCAGAAGCCTCTTATCAAAGGATCATGGAGGCATATGCCAATCGCTCCGGCAGTGCTATTGACTTTTTCTGGCCCTATGTGGAGAGCAAGGAAAAAGAGCTCAGGTGGACACAGGTAAAGGAGCTTGCCGGACAGTTGAAAGATATACTGTGGCAGGACACTCTTGTGAAGGATGAGTTCCTGAGCTCCATAGAAAAAAACTCCCGCAGATTGTCCGATGGGGAACCGCTGAAAAACGGACCGAAGAAGGGTGAACTGTCCGAGGAAAACAGACAGAGACTGGACAGGATAAACGGACTCGTATCACAGATGATGAAGATCGCTCCAGACAAGGCTCTTCTCGATGATCTTCTTGTAAGGAAAGATCCCGGAATCGAAGTGGGAGATTATCTGGATAATCTGGACAAAGGTCTGGATGAGCTGATTGGTGCCAGCAAACAGGACATCAGCGATAATGTACTCTACAAGAACACACAGAAAAAGAACGATGAGATCTCGAAGAGATTAGAAGAACTGGATAAAAATGCCGAAAAACAGCTAAAGGATAATTTCGCTTCAAAAAAAGAAAAAAAAGCAAGGCAGAAGATCAATAAGAATCTCGCAAAGGAGATAGTGAAACAGAATAAAGATATCGTTTTGGACGCTGTCAATACGAATGAGCTTGACGACCTGATTATGTCTCATGTCGTCACTTTGACGGAACAGGCTGCAGGTGATGCCAACCTTGATGTTCTGCAGGAAAAGAGGAAAGACAGTCTCGAGCGCGTCAACACGCTGAATAAAAAGCTCACTGATATGCGCTCGGAAAACGAAACCAAATACTTACCGTATCTGCTTGGCAGACAGAATCAGGAACTGGGAGAACATGACACATTCTTCGACAATATGGAGAATGCGATCTCACAGGCTGCCGTTCAGGATCGAAACCGCAGGGATAACGAGATCACACAGGACATTGACAGGTTGAAAAATGAGCTGGAACAGCAGAGGGAGAATGTGAATAAATATTCCCCGGATTCCTATAAGAAAGTGCTGGTCGATGCCCAGACAGATTTCGAGAAGAAGAGCCGCGAGTACGCGAAGCTTTCGACGATAAACAAGCATCTGAACGTCGCTAAGGAGCTGTTTAATGAAAAGACCGAAGAAATGAAGCGGGCATCGGAATCCAGAACTAAGGAGACCGAGACGATCATGAACGGGATCGACGCCTTTCTCAGAGACTTTGATAAGAACAAGAAAGCCGATCATGAAAACAGTGATGAATACAAGGCGATAAAGACTGCGCTTGAAGCTTTCAAGAATGGTGAAGCGCAGGAAAAGACACCGGAGAAACTCAAGGAACTGCTTGGTACGCTCAAGGAGAAGACTTCCGCCTACAAGGTGAAGAAGAATAAGCAGTGGTTTCACTGGAAACCGACCGGGCAGAGAAAATTCCGCCTGAATCAGGCCGACAACATCGAGCGCTTTTGCGATGAGCATACTGCCCTGATCGATTCGATGGGTCTTGATGAGGCGACACGTCAGGAAATCCGTGATTTCGACGCCAACCGGCCTGCGAATAACATGAATGCCGGACAGTTCAGTGCCGTTGCACAGGAGATGAAGGAACAGTACGACAATAAGATAAGCACGTTCAAGTCGATCCTGCTCGAGTCGAAAAACATCAACGCCCGCAAATTCGAAGGCAATGAGCAGATGACCGATGAGGACAGAAAGAACATAGTGATCGACGCTCTTGTGAACAATGAGGTTGAGAAGGAACTGTATAATTTCGGTCCCGAGAACGGATCCTTCGGCAGGCATTTGCTGGATATCCAGCATCTAAGGGATACCACGAGGGAGAACATCACTAAAAACAATACTGAGTTTATCAACAAGGCCGTGCAGGACAGCAAGGATAATCCTGAGCTGAGCGGCGCCGACATCAGCAAGAGAAAGGAACAGTATGAGGCAGGCAGGAAGTTCCGCAATTTCACAAGCTTCGACCAGGATCCTCAGCAGCTTGTCGCCGGCGCCGGCAACGAAATGAACAGGGCAGCGAATAACAACAACGGTGTGCTGAACAACAACAGAGCAGTGGTTCCGCAGTGAACAGAGATATGACCACAGAGCGGGGAGATGATGCGCATGAGCTGCGACATATGTGTTATTTCCGATACGCATGATCTTTTACGGCCGGCTGTGACCGGACAGCTTGCCGGATGCAGAGCTATCCTGCATGCCGGTGATATCGGTTCCCGCGCTGTTTTGAATGAGCTTTTGAAGATTGCTCCCGTATACGCGGTGCGCGGGAATGCGGACGAAACCTGGGGCTTTGATCTGCCGGAGCATATTGATTCCGAGATCTCGGGGATCCGTTTCTACATGACGCACAAAAAAAAGGATCTGCCCGGGACATTAACCGGATATGACCTCGTTATCTGCGGCCATTCGCACAGGTACGAGCAGCGCAACGAGGGGAGTTATGTATTCCTTAACCCCGGCAGCTGCGGTCCCAGGCGCTTTGTGCAGCCCGTAACGATGGCGGGGATATCGTGTTTAGACGACAGCTTTGCGATAAAGAGGATCGATCTTCCGCACACCGGTAAAGAGGCCGCTGCCGCAAATATATCCGCTCCCGACATGAGACCGCTTGTCTTTCGTGTGATGAAGGAGACTGACAAAGGACGCTCGGTCACGGAGATCGCTAAGAGAACCGGCGCGGATGCGTCGCTTATCGAACAGATCGTCCGGCTGTATCTGACTCATCCGGGGGTGACAGAAGACGGCATATTAGGTAAAATGGGATTGTAGCATATCCACTGAAACCGGAGGAGAGAGATATGGCAGAATCATTGTTACCTGTAATAGCTCTGGCAGTCCTGTTATGGTTTGCGCTCGGCAAGAATAAAATGAAAGGGAAGAACGGCTGGAAGGAGCTCACGGAAGCTGCAAAGAAAGGAGTCAGCCGCATCGCATCGGACGGGCATATGATCAGCGCCGAGGATGATATTTCCTGCGCCAGATTCGGCCACGACCATTCAAACGATCCCATGCAGAAAGATATCCCTAAGGAGCAGTTCATTGTTCATAATGAACCTCCTGAGGGATATATCAATCTCAACGGAAAGATCATAAAGCTCACCGAAGCCGATGAGTATATGAACAGACACGGGTGATGTGAACCCGGTACTTTTATTGACCGAAATAACCAGAGGGGCGAACGTAAAATAGCTGCCCCTCTGATTGAGACCATCCATTATTAAACCATTATCTCACGGCAGATACTTCCCGGCAGCGAGATAAAGCGCATACCAGTCGTGGTGTGAAAGGTTCACTTTTGCCGCGTCGCAGGCGGATTTTATGTGATCGGGGTTCATCGTGCCAATGATCGCCTGCATCTTTGCGGGATGGCGGAGTATCCATGCGATGGCGATGGCGGCCTTTGTCACGCCCTCGCGTTCCGCAAGCTCTCCGAGAGCCCGGTTGAGTTCAGGGAAATCAGGGTTGTCGATAAAAGTGCCGCTGAACATTCCGTACTGTAACGGAGACCACGCCTGTATGGTGATGTCTTTCAGTCTGCAGTAATCAAGCGCGTTTCCGTCGCGGTTTATTGAAAACTCCGTAGTCTTATTGTTCATATAGAGAGCCTGGTCGATAAGCTGTGACTGCTCCAGGGAGAGCTGTACCTGATTGATGACGAGCGGCTGCTTTACATTTTTTTTCAGAAGCTCGATCTGCATGGGAACAAGGTTGCTGACGCCGAAGAACCGGACCTTTCCGGCTTTTTCCAATTCATCGAAGGCCTCCGCGACCTCCTCGGGATCAAAAAGCACATCAGGCCTGTGCAGAAGAAGAGTGTCCAGGTATTCGATATCCAGTCTTTTCAGGCTGTCATCCACACTCGAAAGGATGTTTTCCTTAGTCCAGTCAAACTCGTTTCTGTCAAAACACAGTCCGCATTTGCTCTGTATGAAGACGTCCTCCCTTTTCAGACCGGTCAGAGGAAAAGCTTCGCCGAAGCGCGTTTCCGCGGCTCCGTTTGCGCCATAGCATGTGGCGTGGTCGTAGAAGTTCACGCCGTTGTCATAGGCAGTGCGGATCACTTTTGCAGCATCTTCTTTGGAAAGAGCGGGCATCCTCATGCAGCCCTGGATAATAGCCGACGCATTCTGCGGTCCGTTGACGATATTGATATTCTTCATGAAAAACCTCCTCTTTGCGGTTTTGTGAATTATCATTTTCATGATGATAATAAGGTTTATGGCAGTATGCTTCTCCTTATTCTTTGAACACACACTTATCAATAATTGCGCTGCCATGTTGAAAAGACGTTATTCTAAATGATATCATCTGTGCATAGAGTTGAAAAGCGATATTGAAGTGAGTCCGGAAGAGACGATGAGATTTTTCAAAGATGCCGAAAGGGAAGACAAATGAACATTTCCGGGATAATTGCAAAAGAACTGGAGTTGAGACCGGAGATCTGTGACCGGGTTATCCGATTGATCGATGAGGGGAATACCATCCCGTTCATTGCAAGATACCGGAAAGAGATGACCGGCGGGATGTCGGATGAAGTGTTACGGTCTTTTTTTGACAGGCTGACATCTCTCAGAAATCTGGAAGAGCGGAGAAGCACGATCCTTGCTTCCATAGAGGAGCAGGGAAAGCTAACAGAGAAACTTCGAAAAGACCTGGAAAACGCCATGACGCTGACGGCGCTCGAGGATCTTTATCGTCCGTATAAGCAGAAACGGCGCACAAGAGCTATGATTGCGAAAGAGCAGGGACTCGAACCTCTAGCTTTGTATCTGAGACGTAAGGATGCCGGGGATCCGCTGACGGAAGCCGGCAAATATATCGATCACGGGAAGAATATCCCCGATGCACAAACCGCACTGCAAGGAGCCTGTGACATCATTGCTGAAGAGATTTCGGATAATGCCGAGATTCGTACATGGATCAGGGAACGCACGAGAAAAGAGGGAAAACTGACATCTGAGCAGTCACGTACCGCTAAAGCAGAGGAAAAAAAGACCGCTGACAGGGATACGGTGAAGGCACCGGTTAATAAGAAAGCAGTGGAGCGCGCCGAAGTATATGAGAATTACTATGCTTTCAGCGAGCCTGTATCAGGCATCCCGGGACACAGAGTGCTCGCAATCAATCGCGGAGAGAGGGAGAGAATCCTGACAGTCCATGTCGAAGCGACGACGGACGAGATAAAGAAAGTACTTGTAAGTAAAACGCTGACAGGTAATAAGATGACTGCAGACTGGCTGCGCCTTGCGGCAGAGGATGCCTACGACAGGCTGATCGCTCCTTCGATCGAGAATGAACTCAGATCTGAGCTGACTGAAGCTGCGGAGGACGGCGCCATCAGGGTGTTTGCAAGCAATCTGGAACAGCTTCTCATGCAGGCACCGATACGGGGCAAAGTGGTACTTGGATGGGATCCTGCTTTTCGGACGGGATGTAAGCTGGCTGTGGTAGATGCTACCGGACGTGTATTGGATACAACCGTGATATATCCCACGGCACCCCAGAATAAGGTGGCGGAAGCCAAAAAGATATTATACAGCCTGTGCACGAAATATCATGTGGACCTGATCTCTCTTGGCAACGGAACCGCGAGCAGGGAATCGGAAAAAGTCATAGCGGACTTTCTGAAGGAAGAAAAACTGCCTGTGCAGTATGCCATAGTTAATGAGGCCGGAGCCAGTGTATATTCTGCAAGCCCTTTGGCCACAGAGGAGTTTCCGGGTTATGATGTGGGACTAAGGAGTGCGGCTTCCATTGCACGTCGCCTGCAGGATCCTCTTTCGGAACTTGTAAAGATCGATCCGAAATCCATAGGCGTGGGACAGTATCAGCATGATATGAACCAGAAAAAACTGGGTGCTGCCCTTGACGCTGTTGTGGAGGATTCTGTCAACCGCGTGGGAGTGGATGTGAACACGGCGAGTGCGTCGCTATTATCTTATGTGGCCGGAATCGGGAAGGTATTGGCAAAGAATATCGTGGCATATCGCGAGGATAACGGCTCCTTCAGGAGCAGAAGAGATCTTCTGAAGGTGCCAAAACTCGGAAAGAAAGCATTTGAGCAGTGCGCAGGATTTCTGCGCATACCGGACGGAAAGGAATTCCTTGATCGAACGGCAGTACATCCGGAGAGTTATGACGCGGCCAAAAAGCTTCTGACGGTTTTGGGGATCACGGAGGCGGATCTTGCAAAGGGCGGGGTAAAGCTTGGAAAACCGGACATTAATAAGCTGGAAAAAGAGACCGGACTGGGTGCGTATACTCTTGGGGACATCCTCTCAGAACTTGAGAAACCGGGCAGGGATCCCCGGTCAGATGTACCGCCGCCGATCCTTCGGAGTGATGTGATGGAGATTTACGACCTGCGGGAGGGAATGGAACTCACAGGCACTGTGCGCAATATTGTGGATTTTGGCGCTTTTGTTGATATAGGCGTACATCAGGACGGGCTGGTGCATCTGTCACAGCTGGCTGATCGATACGTGAAGCATCCGTTGGAAGTGGTTCATGTCGGCGATGTTGTACATGTCCGTGTCCTTGAAGTGGATGAAAAGAAGCACCGGATCTCCCTGTCAATGAAGGGATTACAGGCAACCGATCCTTGAGCGGGGAAGGATCGTTCCCTGCCTTTCCATGGATGGATTATATCTGCGTCCGGTTAATGTAATAAGTTTGCCAAACACGGTTATATCACGGAAAAAGAGTATGGATAACATGAAAAAGAATCTTTTATTCATGGTCGTCAGCATATGTCTGGCAGCGTCATTATGCTCATGCACGATAAGATCAAACAGGAAGATAAGCGACACCGTGATCAACGACCGCAAAGAAGCATATGAGAAATACCTTAAAGAAACCTATCCAAACGAAACATTTACTGTCGAAGTCTGGCAGGAATACGGAAAAGATATCGGCCCGGCCGGTCTCCCGGATTATGAAGGATACCTGATAAGACAGGTCATCACGGATTCTGAAGGAAACAGGTTCCAGATACATGAGTATGGCAAGGGCGAGTATTCAGATGATTACCAAAAGGTTCTGGATGGGTGGATACAGTATGATGAGAACGGAGAATATGTCTTTACTGGTTCAGACACAAGGTGAGGATATCTTTCATCAGTTTCCCTTTTAGAGCACATCGTTTATAGCGGAGTTATGATACATCCCGGCTCTGATGTCTGCAACCGCAGACATGTCAAAATGAAAAAATTTGTTTTGACATGTCTAGAGTCCTACCGCCAGACATGTCAAAATGAAAAAATTTGTTTTGACATGTCTGATTTGAGGTCGCCAGACATGTCAAAAGAAAAAAATCTGTTATGACATGTCTAGTTTGAGGCCGCCAGACATGTCAAAATGAAAAAACATGTTATGACATGTCGATAGCTCGGCGTGCAGACATGTCAAAAGCAAAAATCTTGTTATGACATGTCGATAGCTCGGCGTGCAGACATGTCAAAAGAAAAAAAACTGTTATGACATGTCTGGAGCCCCGCCGGCCAACATGTGAAAACAATCGCACACATCCTTCTATTCCCTATGAAGACGGGATCCGCCGGATATATCTTTATGCCGACGGAAACAAAAATCTTGCCGGCCATGCTGGCGAGAAACTGCAGGCTATGGTAAGATATATCTATCGCTCGCATGATGAACATGTTGTTAACAAAGAAACCATAGCGATGGACGAGATTGTCCGGCGGGTAAAGGTAAATAGGTGTCAACAAAGAAACCGCAGCGATGGACGAGATTGTCCGGCGGGTAAAGGTAAATAGGTGTCAACAAAGAAACCATAGCGATGGACGAGATTGTCCGGCGGGTAAAGGTGAACAATGGAGGTCAGCGTGGTTCGCTCAGAAGATACCATGAGGGAACAGGAACTGAAAAGTGACTGGAGAAGATCACGGGACAGACTTGTATCGTCTGTCATTGCTCTGGGCTTCCCTGAGGAACTGGGGGATGCAATCGCCAGAAACCTCGGCAGCCCCAAAGCCATGGACCGTATGAATGCGTATCTGGGCTATGAGAAGCCAAAGAGCGCCGAACTCATTGTGGATGAAATGCTCGCTATATGCAGCGAGATCGATACCTGGAAGAAGAAAAAGGCGAGTGAAGAGGCTAACGCAAAGTATAACGAGTATCTGAACAGTCGGTACTATTCGGATGATGACAGATGATACGGGTTTGTGAACGGAAGCAGGAGGTGGATCTATGATAAGCTGTCCGAACTGCGGTGGAAATCCGCGCTTTGATATTGCCAGCCAAAAGCTTGTGTGCAAGCACTGCGGATCGGCTTTTGATGTTGAGACATTTCCCGAGGAGACCTCCGGAGCGGATGCTCAGGAGGTTTCGGGGGATTTTGCCGGACAACCCGGCAAGATGAAGGTCACTATATATACCTGTTCCCAGTGCGGCGGTGAGCTCATGAGCACGGATTCCGACGCGACGGCCTTCTGCAGCTACTGCGGCTCGCATCAGATTTTAGAGGAGAGGCTGTCAGTTCAGGAGCGCCCTGCGCGGATCATTCCGTTCAAGATCACCAAAGATGACTGCAAAAAGACCTACGCAAAGAAGCTCTCCAGGAGTCTCTTTGCTCCGAAAGAGTTAAAGGATCCCGCGCATATTGACGAGTTCCGCGGTATATACATGCCTTACTGGTCATACAATTTCAGGCAGAAGGGGACACTGAGCATTACCGGCACCAAGGAGCACAGAGAGGGGAATTACAGGATAATCGACAGCTATGCTCTGACTGTGGATGCGGATAATAAATTTAACGGGATAACCCATGACGCTTCGACGTCTTTCGACGATAAGATCTCTGAGAGCCTTGCACCCTATGACACAAAGGAGACAGTGCCCTTCAGGACGCCATATCTCTCGGGCTTCTATGCCGATATACCCGATGTGGAGAGGACGACCTATAAGCAGGAATCCGCTGCAATGGCCGCCAGAGATACTCTGGAGAAGATGAAGGACATCGATGACTTCAATAAATATGAAATAAAGGATTACGACGACGCGGCGCTCATCAGGAATACCAAGACCACGCTCTCGTCCACCGAATCTGCCATGTTCCCCGTGTGGTTTTTGTCCTACAGAAACGGTGACAGGGTGGCATATGCCGCGATCAATGGACAGACCGGCAAAATGACAGCCGACATACCCATAGCAAAAGCCAGATATCTGGCAGGTGTGGCCATTCTGGCCGCTGTCATATGGATCATCCTGCAGACCTTTAATATCTCATCTCTCAGGGGAACGGTTCTTGCGACGGTGTTCGGGGCGATGGCCGGGGGACTTGTTTACGGCATGATCGTCCATAAGCTGGACGAGGACATCAAGAACCGCAAATGGGAAGAGCGCGTGCGCGAGCGAATGAAGGAAAAGAACCGCGCGAGCGAGACCGATGAGGGCGAGGAAGAACCAACAGACGCAGAGGGAGAAGAAGAAAAGCCCAAAGAAAAGAAGCCTAAAAAGAAGAAAAAGGCAAAACCCGATGAAAAATCATCAGGTGCCATGGGTATCCCGGGCACTCTGGTCATGTGGCTGGTGCTTATAGCCGCTGCGGGGGTCGCGGTTTTTGTGGAATACGGATGGCTGATCGTTGTGGAGCCGATACTGGTGGCGGCCTATGTGCAGCTTGGTTTCAACGATGAGACCAGAAAGCGCGGAACAATCAGCAACTGGGTGCTGTGTGCAGCGACCGCGATCAGTGTTCTTGTCTGGGTGCTCAATCCCTATGTGGATGCGATCTATTACGGTGTGTGCGTACTGATGATGGCCTGCGTGGTCTGGTGCTTCTTTGACGCGCTGTTTTATTATAACCAGCTGATGACAAGACCGCTGCCTCAGTTCAACAAGAAGGGAGGTGACGATCGTGCGTGATATGATCAGGAGAGTAAGCGCATTTATCTTTGCCGCTCTGCTTCTTGTCGCGGCATTTCTCCTTCCGGTGTCCGCTCTTTTTGCGAAGGCGCAGGATGAAGGGGAGAGCGCAGTATATGACGCATATATCGGCGATTATGCCGATCTTCTGACGGACGAGCAGGAGCAGGAGCTGTATGCCATAATGGCAGAGGGCGTGGGATACGGCAATATGGTCTTTATGACCATAGATGACGCCCAGGGCTATAAAACCAAAGATTATATCGAGATGATATATCAGACGGAGGACATTTTTGAAGACACCGATGCGGTGTTCTATATGATCGATATGGATAACCGCATGCTGTGGATAACCGGATACGGCGCCGACCGCAAGCTGATCACACCCGACTACGGAAACCTGATAACCGACAATGTATATAAATATGCCAAGTCGGGAGATTATGCAAAATGCGCGAACGAAGGATACAGACAGATAGTACAGAGGCTGTCCGGCAGCCGTGTTTCAGGCGCTCTGCGCGGGGTCGGCAATCTGTGCATTGCGGTTATCATAGCGGAGATACTGTGCTTTGTCGTGGCATATGCGACTTCGGCGGCAAAGAAGACGGATGCCGATGAGATTCTTGAAAACATAGAGCGGATGGAAAATATCCAGAATCCCGGCGTGAAAAAGACCGGCAGAAGAAAGATCTATGATCCGCCGAGCAGCTCATCCGGTTCTTCAGGGGGGCGAAGCGGCGGCGGAGGCGGCGGTTTCAGCGGCGGAGGCGGCGGCCACGGGTTCTGAGTGGCCATGAAGCTTTTTTCCAAGCGCTCGAAAAGATTCAGAGGAGAGAGTATGTTCCGACACCCATGAATAAGGAAGCCGCGGATTTCCCCGGACTTCAGGCAGGTCAGAAGATCGCAAACTTCAGTTTTACGCCCATTATCGAAAGATTCGAGAAAGTAAAGAAGATCGACAATAACGGGATCGTCCTGAGAATAATGCCAAGAGGTCTTGCTAAAAATTTTCATGCAGAGTATAATAGCAAAACAGGAGGTGACGCATATGGATACAAGAGTTGCTCTTTTAAGCATTATCGTTGAGAATGAAGATGCAGTGAGCGAGCTCAACGAGCTTCTTCACCGCTATGGAAAGTATATCATAGGCCGTATGGGTATTCCCTACAGGCAGAAGGATATCAATATTATCTGCATCGCTATTGATGCGCCGCAGGATGAGATCAACTCTCTCGCGGGCGCGCTCGGCCGGATCGAAGGCGTCACGGCACAGACCACTTACTCCAAGGTCTGAACCGGAGACATAAACACAAACTACATACAGACCCGCATCCCCTGACACCGAAACTAGGCTTGAGGTGGAAGACAAGATGGAATGGCTGACTGGATAAACAGACCGCTGTAACCCTTGTCGGAACAGCGGTCTTTATGTGCGGTGATCATTTTTGAGGAGAGATCATGAGTCTTAACGAGACACCTTCGGGTGAGAGAACGCATATCGGCTTTTTCGGTGTGCGAAATGCCGGAAAATCAAGCCTTGTAAATGCTGTAACGGGTCAGGAACTTGCCGTGGTATCGGATGTTAAGGGCACTACGACAGATCCCGTGCGAAAGGCGATGGAGATCCTTCCGCTCGGCCCTGTGGTCATAATCGATACTCCGGGTTTTGACGATGAGGGGAAGCTTGGCGCAGAACGCGTCAAAAAGACCAGAGAGATACTAAAAACCTGCGATATTGCTGTCCTTGTAACCGATGCGGGAAACGGTCTAACGGATACCGACAATGAGCTGATCACGCTGATAAAGGAGAGGGAGATACCGTATCTGATCGCGTGGACCAAGACCGATCTGGATACGGTGAAGCCCGCACCGGAGAATGCTGTGATGGTCAGCGGTCTCACGGGAGAGGGAGTGGGTGATCTTAAGGAAAAGCTTGCGAGACTGATCCCTGAAAAAGAGGAGAAGAAGCTTGCAGGAGATCTGGTACAGGCCGGTGACCTGTGCATCCTTGTGTGCCCCATTGATGAGTCAGCGCCGAAGGGGAGACTTATCCTGCCACAGCAGCAGACTATAAGAGACCTCATGGATCACGGGGCAATACCCATCGTCTGCCGCGATACTGAGCTGGAGACTGTTCTCAACAAGCCCGGGATCGAGCCTGCTCTTGTCATTACGGATTCCCAGGCCTTTAAAAGGGTAGGGGAGATCGTTCCGGACAGTCTGTCTTTGACATCGTTTTCCATCCTTATGGCAAGGTACAAGGGGTTCCTTGAGACCGCGGTAAAGGGTATAAGCGCGGTGAAGGATCTGAACGACGGCGACAGGGTCCTGATGGCGGAGGGCTGTACTCACCACAGGCAGTGCAATGATATCGGCACCGTGAAGATCCCCCGCTGGCTGAGAACATATACGGGTAAAGAACTTGCCATAGAGACATGCTCGGGAAATGAGTTCCCGGATGATCTTTCGCCCTACAGCGTTGTGATACACTGCGGAGGCTGCATGCTGACGGAAAATGCGGTCCTGGCCCGCATGAAGCAGGCGATCAGGCAGGGAATACCTTTCACCAATTATGGACTTGCCATAGCCTTTATGACGGGCACTCTGGAGAGAAGTCTGCGCCTGTTCCCGGCGCTTCATGACATGCTTGCGGATAATTGAAATGGACTCGCGTGAGAAGGAACTGATCGAAAAGCTTGAACTTCATCATGGCCTTTCGGAAGCGGAATATGCTGAACTCATACGCGACAGGGATGATGATGCCGCGCGGATTCTTGCATCGAAGGCGGATAAGGTCAGAAGGGAAGTTTTCGGCGATGCGGTCTATACCCGCGGACTCATAGAGATAAGCAGCATCTGTAAAAATAACTGCCTCTACTGCGGCATCCGAAGGGATAACGCACAGGCGGAGCGCTACCGTCTGACTGATGAGGAGATCTTCTCCTGCGCGGACGAGGGATATGAGCTGGGATTCAGGACTTTTGTGCTGCAGGGCGGTGAGGATCCGCATTTTTCGGATGATGTGCTCACTCATATCGTATCAGAGCTGAAATCGCGCCATCCGGACTGTGCCGTGACTCTTTCGATGGGGGAGAGGAGCAGAGATAGCTATCAGGCTTTGTATGATGCCGGAGCGGACAGATATCTCTTAAGACATGAGACCGCGGATCCGGAGCATTATAAAAAGCTCCATCCCGCAGAGATGTCATTTGACAACAGGATGAGATGCCTAAGGGAGCTGAAGGAGATCGGATACCAGGTGGGCTGCGGCTTTATGGTGGGTTCGCCGGGACAGACACCAGAGACTCTGGCCAGGGATCTCGTCTTTATCAGGGAGTTTAAGCCGGAGATGTGCGGTATAGGACCGTTTATCCCGCATCACAATACGCCTTTTCGCGATGAAAAGCAGGGTACCCTGGAACTTACGCTGTTTCTGCTCTCGGTGATACGTCTTGAGCTGCCTGGTGTACTTTTGCCCGCAACCACGGCTCTGGGAACGATCCACCACGAAGGGCGGGAACTCGGTATAAAGGCGGGCGCAAACGTGGTAATGCCAAACCTTTCGCCCGTGAGCGTCAGGAAGAAATATGAACTCTATGACAACAAGATATGTACCGGAGAGGAATCCGCACAGTGCCGCGGATGCCTTGATGCGAGGATAACACAGGCAGGATACAGACTGGTCGTTGCCAGGGGAGATTCACCCGGTTTTTCCAAAAGACAGACTGTTGAAGCATAGAAAAAGGAGGAGGAGAAAACAATGGCAAAATATGATCCAAAATCACTGAAGGCTGAGGAATTCATCAACGATGAGGAGATCAGGGAGACGCTCGCGTATGCGGAGGAAAACAAAAACAACGTCGAACTCATAGACAGCATCCTCGAAAAAGCGAGACCCGTCAAAAACGGAAACGGCTGCACCTGCGCGGGACTTACACACAGGGAGGCATCGGTGCTCCTTGCCTGCGAGATCCCGGAGAAGGTAAAGAGAATGTATGAGATAGCGGAGGAGATCAAGCTTGCTTTCTACGGCAACAGGATAGTGCTCTTTGCTCCCCTCTATCTGTCAAATTACTGTGTTAACGGCTGCCTGTACTGCCCATACCACTTGAAGAACAAGCATATCGCAAGAAAGAAGCTCACACAGGAGGAGGTGAAGGCCGAGGTCATCGCACTTCAGGATATGGGCCATAAGCGCCTTGCGATCGAGGCCGGCGAGGATCCGGTGAACAATCCCATCGAGTACATCCTGGACTGCATCAAGACCATCTACAGCGTACATCACAAGAACGGCGACATAAGACGCGTCAACGTGAACATCGCTGCCACAACGGTAGAAAATTACAGGAAGCTGAAGGAAGCCGGCATCGGCACATACATCCTGTTCCAGGAGACCTATCATAAAGAGAGTTACTTAAAGCTCCATCCCACGGGACCGAAGCATGATTACGACTATCACACTGAGGCCATGGACCGCGCCATGGACGGCGGAATAGATGATGTGGGTCTGGGCGTTCTGTTTGGACTTGAGCTTTATAAGTATGAATTTGCGGGACTTATAATGCACGCGGAGCACCTGGAAGCCGTACACGGCGTAGGCCCCCACACGATAAGCGTTCCCAGGGTCAAGAAGGCCGATGACATCGATCCCGATATGTTCGACAACGGCATCGACGATGAGACCTTCACAAAGATAGCTGCATGCATCCGCCTGGCAGTGCCCTATACGGGAATGATCGTATCCACCAGGGAATCCGAGGAAGTCAGAAAGAGGCTGCTCCAGGTGGGCATCTCGCAGGTAAGCGGCGCATCCCGCACTTCGGTGGGCGGCTATACCGAGGAGGAAAGACCTCATGACACGGAGCAGTTTGATGTGTCCGACCAGCGCACTCTGGATGAGGTCGTACACTGGCTGATGCAGACAGGGCATATACCTTCATTCTGTACTGCCTGCTACAGAGAGGGCAGAACCGGCGACAGATTCATGAGCCTGTGCAAGAACGGTCAGATACTTAACTGCTGCCACCCGAATGCCCTGATGACTCTCGCGGAATATCTCGAGGATTATGCGTCCCCCGAGACCAAAGAGACCGGATACAAGATGATAGAAGAGGAGCTTAAGCGCATACCCAAGGAAAAGGTGAGGGAGATCGCGGAACAGAATATCCGCGATATAAGATCCTCCAACAGGAGAGATTTCAGATTCTGATCATATTAAAAAAGTACGGCGGCTTTTTCAGCCGCCGTACATCATCACATAGTGCTCCAGTTTATTCTTATATACCGAGGTGTCAACCGTTCTGAAGCCGAAGTGCTCATACAGAGCGATGTTGTCTATGTGATTCGTCTCCAGACAGAGACGGCAGCTCTTTTTATCCGCATATGAGACCGCGAGGTTCATCAGCTTCTTTCCGTATCCCCGGTGCTGAAATTCCTTCCTGGTGGCGAAGATATACATGTACCAGGTCGAATCATCCAGAAAAGGTTTTCTCTTTTCAAGGGCATATTTTTCAAATGCCATCTGTCTGTATATCGCAGGCTTAAAAAGCAGAGGATAATATGAGGGATCCGCGAAGCGCACATATTGGGACAGGCTTATCCTTCCGGTATGCGGCGGTTCGATCATCAATACGGATTCATAGTTATCGCTGCTTGCGATACCTGCTGTGGAAGGAAGTCTTAACTTAAAGTCGACGGACATCATGCGGCCGAGGGTCTTTCTGTCATAGCTTCCGCCCAATATGTGAAAAAACAGGGGATATTCGCTGTATCCGTCAAGTGCGGTTTCGACATATTTGTCAAGATTATCTTCCCGTAAAAGGCTGTCCGCGGCAAAATCATTGTCCGCGGCAAATCTGTAGAAATCCCTGATCCTCTCGTCAATGTTCTCGGAGATCATAATCTTTGTCCTCGTTCATGATCTCCAGCATGATCTGGGCTATGTCCGGGTCAAACTGGGTACCTTTGCCTTCTTCGAGTTCCTTTTTTACGATATCCTGCGGGATATAGCTTCTGTAACTTCGGTTGCTGGTCATGGCGTCATAGGCATCGGCCACGCATATGATGCGGGCGGCGAGAGGTATCTCTTCACCCTTAAGACCGTCGGGGTAGCCGCATCCGTCGTATCTCTCGTGATGCCACCTGGCACCGATCCCGATGTGCCGAAGCTCCGGCATTTCGGAGAGAATGTCAAAGCCTATACCGGGATGCCCCTTGATGATATTGTATTCTTCGGGCTCAAGCTTTGTCGGTTTGTTGATTATGGCATCGGGAACGCCGATCTTTCCGATATCGTGGAGCATCGCCATCTTGGTGATCTCTTCGATGTCTTCTTCGGGCAGATGCATTCTGTGCGCGAGCATGTTTGTATACTTCGCAACCCGCATGGAATGGCCGTTGGTGTAATTATCCTTGGCGTCTATCGTCTTTGCGAGTGTATACATTGACTGGAGAGTGATCCTGTCGTAGGCTTCGGAAAGTACGGCATTGGCTTTGTCGAGTTCCTTCTGCTTCTTCTCATAGGCGCTGTTCTGATATTTTATTATGATGCCGAAGATAAGTGATACAACGATAAGCGACTGCATCACATCCATTGCTATCGCGTGTTCCGACCCGAAGAAATCCACCAACTCGGGGTGCAGTTCACTGTATACGATACAGCCGCATTCAAATGCGAGTGTAACGGTATATACGACAAAGAGTACAAGCTTTTTCCTGATTACAACAAAACACATCACCAGACTCAGAAGCAGCCAGAGCGGCATACCGCCGTGATAGCCGCCTGATGCAAAGAACATTAACGGGAACATGATGATATTGGCGACCATGCAGAACAGTACTGCCGAATAGATGACGTCTCTGGCCTTGAGTGAAAGAATGAGGCATCCGATCGCAAAAAGTATGGTGAACAGGATCACCGCGATGGCATTTGGGGAATTGCCGAGCAGAAGAGAAAGGACACCTGAAATAAAAGCTCCGGCGATAGCGACAGCACAGGCTATATTAAAGAGCTGCTGCCACAGATCCCTGTCACCGATCAGGATGTTGTAAATGCTTCGATATGCTTTTTTGATCCGGTCTTTGATCGCAGGCACCTCCGTTGTATCGGAATATATGTGCTAATGATAACAGGTAAGCGTTCATATTACAAGAAAATATCTGTGTAAAGCAATCGCCTGCAATCCTTCAGGTTTTTTTGTTTTTTTCCCTTTCCTGCTCCTGACGCAGAAATACTTCAGGGGAAGCAACGCCGCCTCACAGTCGGGTTACGGAATGGGGCTGTATCTTGTCAGACAGTTCATGCAGAAGCAGGGGGCGATATGGAATACTATAATGACGACGGGTTAACGGTCGTGCTTATGCTGAAAAAAGTATGATTTTCTTACGAAAAGGGTGGAATTGTTCCTTTTCGGACGTATATACTATAAAGTGGTTTTGACGATCTGATATGTTGGATCATGAAAGGAGAAAAGCGATGGAAGACCTCAGAAAAGATGACTATGTTGCCAGCGAGATAAACGATGATGAACTTGATGAAGTGACAGGCGGCACCGAGATCTATCCCTCGGATTCGATGGTATTTAAGCATGCTCCCGGGAAAAAGCCTATGAGCAAGTCTGCTATCGCAACGGGCGCACAGAGAAAGAAAAAGGCCAACGGTCTGGTATTCGGAAAAGCTACCGATCATACCTTAGACGATTCGTCGATCATGAAGGCCTGAAGCATTCCGGCTTTTGTGACTCAGGGTCTGTCAGCGGCGACCCAGACAGGAACTTATGGCTGCTGACAGATCTTTTAAGGTTATGGGTTTACTGAGATAAGCGGTGAATCCCTTTTCAAGATACATCTCCCTGGCGCCGGCGATGGCGTTTGCCGTCAGGGCGATATAGGGGATGCCGGGATTTATATTGCCTTCGAGCGTCTTTGATCTCTCGAGGGCTTCTATTCCGTCCATCTCGGGCATCATATGATCCAGCAGCACGATGTCAAATCTCTCTATCGTTATCAGATCGAGCATATCGGATCCGCTCATGCAGGTGGTCGTAGTGACTCCCAGGATATCAAGAAGGCCTCTTGCCACCTTGAGGTTAAGTTCATTGTCATCAACTATCAATACCCTGACTCCCTGAAGGTCTGCGGGTTCATCGTCCGTTTCAACGGGAGTACCTGAGGCGTTTTCGGACAGGATATCTCCGATGGGTGTGTGATCGGTGATAAGCTGTGGTATCCTTACGGTGAATTCGGTGCCTTCACCGTAAACGCTCTCACATTCTATGGCCCCGTCCATCAGCCTGATCAGGTTGGATGATATCGCAAGTCCGAGGCCTGTTCCCTCGACGGATCTGGTCTTTACAAGATCCAGACGCTCGAACTGTTTGAAGAGTCTTTCTTTATCGCTGTCCTTGATGCCAATGCCGGTATCCCTGACCGAAATGTGAAGATAAGCCTGATCTTCATCGATGCTCTCGTGCCTGACAGTGAGAGTGACACTTCCGGAATTGGTATATTTAACCGCATTGCCCAGGAGATTGACCATGACCTCGCGGATGCGCCTCTCGTCGCCGATGAATTTGGAGGGCAGATCTTCGGAGATGTTCTTTTCAAAGGCGAGGCCCTTTTCGTCGGCTTTTACTCCGATCATCGTTATTATGCTCATTATGAGGAGTCTGCTGCTGTATTCCGCATTGACAATATCCATTTTTCCCTGTTCGATCTTGGAAAAATCGAGGACGTCGCTTATTATCTCAAGAAGAGAAGTCCCTGCGCTTTTAATCCCATGCGCGTATTCTTTTACCCGCGGACTGACGTTTTCGCGGAGTATCAGCTCGTCCATACCCAATATGGCGTTTATGGGTGTCCTTATCTCGTGGCTCATATTGGCAAGGAAGGTCGTCTTGGCCTGATTGGCTTTGTGCGCCTCAATGCTCTGGGCACGAAGCTCACTTATCCGGAGTATTTCATGAGTCACCGCGACAAGCAGGATGATGAGAAGAGCCATTGATACAAATATCCCGTCATTTGTATGGAACGGCAGATTGACGTGTACTATCTCGGAGATGCACAGCGCCGCAAATATACAGGAACCGACGGCAACAAGGGTGTTTTCCCTGTGACCTTTTATGAAGGTGTCACACAGGATCACGCAAAGACAGGATACCGCGACAACGGCTATGACAACGTTGCTGACGATCATTGTATCGAGGTAGTCGATGGTGTCCGTAAAATGCAGGATGGTCAGTGTGAGGAAATCGGCTATGATCAGAAGGCATATCAGATAATACAGCTTTCTGTACCGGTTGCCCAGAAAGCTGTTGAAATAAGCCGCAAACGGAAACGGCACAAGCATAATGAGCAGGAATTCCGTTATGCCATCGACGAAATAATTCTGAAAGATCATGGGATAGGTGAAATTATCCATAATGAGCCAGACTGCACCGGCGAGCACGCCGATGCTCAGATACCATAGCGGAAACGTCCGTTTCTCAAGGAGCATGTAGAGCAGGCTTATGAGAGAGGTCACAAATCCCAGGACGACGAGGGCAAAACCGAAGAAGAGTATAAGGATGTTGTCGTGGATGAGCTGCATGACAAAGCCGAGACGGTTGCCGATATATGTTTCGCCCAGCGTGTATTCGTCAGGCCAGAAGTCAGGACGGACGATGGTGAGAATCCTGCCGCGATCGTTCGCACGAAGTGTGATGGCAAGCCACATTCCCTTGACGTTGTTGCCGAAGACAGAGCGGCTTATCCTGTAACTGTTTCTGAGTTCCCCGTCAATATAGGCGTCGAGGTCCATCCCGGAGAGGATGAACAGGCAGCTTCCGTCAGGGAATTCATCCGGAAGCGTCATGGTGAGTCTGACCTCATCAACACTGCTCACATCAAAGGTATCAGGTGCTTTGTGCGCGGTGGTGACACCGTCGGGATCTGTATAGTACCAGGTGACATCGAGGATATCGCTCTTATTGGAGTAGAGAGAGGGGTTTTTGACGAAGAACTGACCGTATATAAAAATACACACCGTAAAAAGCGCGCAGGCGCAGATGCAAAGCTTTATGAGAATGTCCGGTATCCCATGTTTAGCCGGTATGTCTGACTTTTTCATAGTCCCCCTTCTGACTTCGGAGATGCTGTTTTTTCTATAATAACATATATGTTTCATTATGGTCAAAACTCGTGATGACAGTTTTTATGCCCGATTTGAGAAAACAGCTTCTCTGTGATATCATCTTTTAGATGTTTGCAAAACGGGTAAACAGATGATCGCTGTGAAAGGCTGAGAATAAGGTTATGAACAACATCATTCCGGTCGTGACGGGACTTTTCTCGCTCACGTGCTGGCTTCTCTTCGGATATACTTTCAGCAGGGACAGGAGCAGGTATCGCAACTGCTACCTGTTGTTTCTTGCGCTTTTGTCCATGTTTCCGTTTGTTATCAATATCGCGGGACGACACGGGAACTTAGTGGCTGTTATCATCGTGGATACCGTGATATTCTTGCTGCTTCTGGTTCCTTTTTTCCTGATATACAACGGGATCGTCATGATGATAAAAGAGGGCAGGAAGCTGTCTCATGCGCTGTCACTTTCGCTCGGGATCGCGATCTTCATCGGAGAGACCCTGGTAATTGTCTTTGCGATACTTTATTCCGTGACCTATGATTCCGAGAAGTTCAAAACCATATACCGCACGATGTGGTTTATTGCCGGAGCGGCATTCACTTTTACGGTCATATATATTTCTCTGTCGTTCCTTATGTTTATGATCTACACGCTTTTTCTGCAGATCGTTCCGAGACAGAGGGATTTTGACTACGTGATCATACACGGAGCGGGACTGCTAAAGGGCGACAGGATATCCAGACTCCTCGAGGACCGCCTGAACAAGGCGATCGATATCTACAGACTCGATCCCACTCCTCCGAAGCTCATACCCTCGGGCGGGCAGGGGATCGATGAGACTGTGTCGGAAGCGGAGGCGATGAAGAAGTATCTGCTTGAACACGAGATCCCGGAATCAGACATCATTCTTGAGGATAAGTCCAGAACAACCCTTGAGAATCTGAAGTTTTCGAAGCAGATCCTCGACGCGCAGGAAGGCAGGAAGTACACGGCACTTGTGACCAGCAATTATCATGTATACAGGGCGCTCAGGTACTGTCACAAGATCGGGCTTTCCTGTACCGGTATCGGGAGTCGCGTGGCGTTCTACTACTGGCCGAGCGCCCTGATACGCGAGTTTATTGCGATCCATGCCGAGAAAAAGCACGCGGTCATTTTTGTCGTAGGATGGATGATCAGCATGATACCGGTATGGCTTATGGCTGCAAGATAATGAACGGCAGGGCAGGTTGCTGCCTTTGCGTCATCTGATCATGAAAGAACGGAGTGTCAAATGAGAGATATGAAAACAGGGAGCCTTAATTGTGTTATTTTCGATATGGACGGGGTGATATTTGATTCCGAGCAGGCTTGTCTCGACTGCTGGCGTGAGCTTGCGGAGAAATGGGAACTTGAAGACATCGGGACAGTGTTCCGCAGATGCATAGGGACCAACAATAAACAGACCTGCGACATCGTTGAGAACGCATATGCAAAAATGCACGGGGAGGGGATCGCCGACAGGCTGATGAAGGAGAGTTCGGTAATGTTCCACACCAGATATGATAACGGCAGGCTTCCGGTTAAGCCCGGGGCAGAGAATCTCCTCGAGCATCTGAAGAATAATGGTGTCAGACTTGGCCTGGCGTCCTCAACGAGGAGGCTTTCTGTGGAAAATGAGCTGGGATCGGCAGGATTTCTGAAGTATTTTGATACTCTGACCTGCGGTGATGAGGTGAGGGTCAGCAAACCTGATCCCGAGATATATCTGCTGGCCTGCAGGGCAATGAATGTGGATCCCCGGGATGCGTGTGCGATCGAGGACTCTTATAACGGCGTGCGGTCGGCACATGCCGCAGGTCTACATGTGATCATGGTGCCGGACATAATCCCCGCGGATGATGAGATGAGATCTCTGGCGGATATTATCTGTGCGGATCTGTATGAAGTAAAAAGAGTCTTTTCATGACCGGGAAGCCGGCTGGAACCGGAACATATTGAGGAAATTACGTGCGCGTTCGGTCTTGGGCGATTCAAAGAACTCATCGGGCTTTCCTTCTTCCACTATGCGTCCTTCATCAATAAATATCATTCTGTGAGCCACGGCACGCGCAAAGGCCATCTCGTGCGTTACTATTATCATGGTGCGGCCCTGTTTTGCGAGCTCGAGCATGACATCCAGCACTTCGCGCACCATCTCGGGATCGAGAGCGGCCGTGACTTCGTCAAAGAGAAGTATCTCCGGGTGCATGATCAGCATCCTGACTATTGCAACACGCTGTTTCTGTCCGCCTGAGAGCTGTCTTGGAAAGCTTTTTGCCTTATCCGCAAGTCCGACCCTCGACAGGAGCTCGGCAGCTTCGCGCTCAACCTCAGCCTTGTCGCGTTTGTGTACCTTGCGCGGTGCCAGTGTGATGTTATCCATGATCGTCATATGGGGAAAGAGGTCATAGCTCTGGAATACCATGCCGATCTTCTGTCTGAGGACCGGCAGGTTTTTGTCTCCGGCCTTCACCGGGCTGCCCTGAAGCAGGATCTCTCCGCCCTGTATGGGCTCCAGGGCGTTGATGCACCTAAGGAGCGTCGATTTGCCGCAGCCTGAGGGTCCTATGATAACAACGACCTCACCTTTTTCGACCTCAAGATCTATGCCGTCAAGTATTGTCTGGCCCTCGAACTCCTTTACAACACCGCGCAGAGTAAGCACTTTTTCACTCATAAGTATTCTCCGTTAACTTTAAAAACATCATATTTCGGCCCTTTTCTCAAGGAAGCGCGCAAGCATGCTGATAGGGAAGCAGGCCGCAAAATACAAAAGAAGCACGGTCAGATAAACACCGAACGCCGCGTTCGGACTGCTCATCCTGTTCGCCTCGATTATCTGCTGCGAGACCTTTATCACTTCCACGACTCCGATCATCAGAATGAGGCTGGTGGTCTTTATCATCCTGGTGATCAGGTTTATGGAAAGGGGCAGCAGGCGCCTTAAGGCTTGCGGGAAGATGATATGGTAATAGGTCTGCGGCAGGGTCAGGCAAAGAGCTGCAGCCGACTCGTACTGGTGTTTCGGTATGGATATTATCGCGCCCCTCACCAGATCGCTCATTTCGGCTGTTCCCCACAGGGAGAAAACTATGAGCGCGGAGGTCTCGCCGGAGAGATCCCAGCCGAGGGCGCGGGTAGTGCCGAAGAAAACAAGGAAAAGCAGTACCAGCTGAGGCATTATGCGCATGACCTCGAGATACAGCCGCAGTATGGCGCGGATCACGGGATTACTTGCGGTCATCAGGGTTCCAAGAAGAATACCCGCGGGTATGCTGATCAGAACGGCAAGAAGGCTGATCTTTAAGGCGACGCCGAGACCGCCGAGCAGTCTTATGAAATTGGTGCCCTTGAAAAGGACTTCAAGCCCCAAAGCCTGCATAGCGCGCCCTCTTTTCCAGAATGGTGCCCAGAATGCCCACCGGCAGCAGTATGATCAGATAAAAGACCACCAGCAGGAACAGGGCTTCTGTAGTATCATAATAAAGACCGATCAGATCCTTTGCCGTAAACATCAGATCCATCAGAGAGACTGCGGAAAAAACAGAGGTCTCCTTTAACAGAAAGATCACATTGGCAACAAGGGCGGGAACACTCA
This sequence comes from Lachnospiraceae bacterium, assembly GCA_024697225.1. GTDB lineage: Bacteria > Bacillota > Clostridia > Lachnospirales > Lachnospiraceae > Butyrivibrio. The sequence goes on along the minus strand of JAILGA010000073.1, from coordinate 12,363 downwards.
CGGAGACAGCCTGTGGAAGGATGATGTAGCGGATCGTCTGGAATCTTGTCATCCCGAGTGACAGCGCGCTCTCTTCCTGAATCAGAGGAATTGCTTCGAGACCGCTCCTGAAGGCCTCCGCCATGTAGCTGCCGCCCAGAAATGCCAGGCCTGCCACGCCGCAGACCTCCGGGCTTGTCCGGATGCCGATCTTGGGCAGCCCGTAGTAGATAAAGAAAAGCTGTATGAGCAGGGGAGTGTTTCTTGAGAGTTCAATGTAGATCTTTACGATCGCTTTAAGAACCGGGATCTTAAAATACAGGACTGCCGCACATACAAGTCCGAGAACAGTTGCGAAGAGTATGCCGAGTAATCCCAGTTTTACGGTGAGAAGTGCTGCTTCTTTATAGAGAGGCAGATATTCTGTGAGGACTGAGACATCCACCTCTTACACCCGCCTTCTGTCGAGAACTTTTGCCAGCATCATGCCGATGGCCTGAAGGATCTGAACCAGTGCCACAAGGACGATGACAGTCACGATCATTATACCTGTCTCATAGCGGTAATAGCCGTAGCGTATCGCAATATCGCCCAGGCCGCCTCCGCCGACAACACCGGCCATGGCAGAGTAGCCGAGTATCGTTCCCAGGGAAATGGTGACACCCACCAGAAGAGAGGTTCTTGCCTCTCCGATAAGGACCTTGAATATGATGGTGCGCGTGCCCGCGCCGAGGCTCTGCGCCGCTTCGATAACACCCTTGTCAACCTCCTTGAGGGAGGATTCCACCATGCGGGCGATAAAGGGAGCTGCGGCTATGGTGAGCGGCACTATGGTAGCGGTGGAACCGTAGCTCTTGCCTACAAGAAGTCTCGTGAGCGGTATCACAAGTATCAGAAGGATCAGGAAGGGCACGCTCCTGAGGATGTTTACCACTATGTCAAGTATCCTGTACAGCCACGGGCGGGGACGTATTCCGTCCCTGTCGCTGACGGTGAGGAGTATTCCCAGAGGAAGTCCAAGCACGTAGCCGAAGAGTGTGGAAAAGAGTACCATGTACAGTGTATCCCTTATTCCCTCAAGGAGCATTTTTACTGTCTCTGCATCCCAGGTCATATCCCGCTCCCTCCGCTCATGATATCGTTGTAGTCTCTTGTGTAGATCAGTCGCCTTGCGGCCTCTGTTTTGGGTGATTCAAATACGTCCTTTGTGCGGCCGCTCTCAACTATCTTTCCGTATTCAAGCACGGCGACGCGGTCACAGATCTGCTCGACCACGCGCATCTCATGGGTTATGACCACCATTGTAATGCTGTATTTCTCATTGATCTGCTTTAAGAGCTGCAGTATTGACTGTGTGGTCTGGGGATCAAGCGCACTGGTGGCCTCGTCGCAGAGAAGGATCCTGGGTTTTGAAGCAAGGACACGCGCTATCGCGACGCGCTGCTTCTGGCCGCCTGAAAGCTGTGCGGGATAAGCCGCAGCTTTTTCTGCAAGACCGACCTGCTCGAGATAGGTGAGTGCCTTGACCCTCGCTTCCTTCTTTTTGACACCGGCTATTTCCATGGGGAAGCATACGTTGTCGAGAACGGTTCTCTGCATAAGCAGGTTGAAGTGCTGGAAGATCATGCCGATGTCGCGCCTGACGATCTTCAGTTCCCTCTCGGAGAGCGCAAGCATATCCTTGCCGTCTATTATGACCCGTCCTCCGGAGGGTTTCTCCAGAAGATTGATGCAGCGCACAAGAGTTGACTTGCCCGCACCTGAAAGACCGATGACACCGAAGATCTCTCCCTTATCTATAGAGAAGGAGATATCCTTAAGAGCTTCGGTATCGCCGCTTTTTGATGTAAAAGTTTTTTCCAGATGATCGATTTCTATGAAAGCCATGATTGTTACATATTACCCAAGGAAACGTGCCATGTCAATAAAATGTGGCAAAGGGGCATGCCCCTTTGCCACGTGTGCCGAGTACTGTTTAATCAAACGGTATTACTGCACCGTCGTAAGTATTAAGTATATACTGCCTGATCGCATCGGATTTCAGAGCATCAACCAGTGCTTTGATGCCGGGTTCATTCTCATTTCCCTGGGCGACGGCGATGATGTTCACATAGGTCTTTGCCGCCTCGGAATCACTTGCCTCATATGCGACAGCGTCCTTCCCGACAGATAGTCCTGCTTCAAGGGCATAATTCCCGTTCAGAACGACGAATGCGGCCTCTCCTATGACACGTGCTACCTGAGCAGCCTCAAGCTCGATAATCTTTACATTGTGCGGGTTGTCGACGATATCCCTCACCGTGGCGGTCAGTCCCACGCCGTCCTTTAAGGTGATGATGCCGTTGTCCTGAAGGAGCAGAAGAGCTCTGGCTTCGTTCGTCGTATCATTCGGAACAGCGATCTCATCGCCGTCGGCTATATCGCTAAGTGCTTTTTTTGTGCCGGGATAAATGCCGAAGGGTTCATAGTGAATGCCGCCCGCGTTTACAAGGTGAGTTCCGTTCTCTTCGTTAAAGGAATCGAGATAGGGTACGTGCTGGAAGTAGTTGGCGTCAAATTCACCTGCCTCAACAACGAGGTTGGGCTGTACGTAATCCTCAAATTCCGTGACCTGCAGATCCCATCCCTGATCGGAAAGGAGTTTCTTTGCCTCTGCGAGGATCTCGGCGTGGGGAGTAGGGGAGGCCGCAATCTTTATGGTGCCGCCGGCTGCTTCTGTTGATGCAGGTACTGCGGCTGCTGCGGCCGTGCCGCCTCCCTCAACTACCAGACTCTCTTCATAATCAAGACCATAGGTGTCAACAAGAGTTGCTTCATAATCCTTATGGAAGAAGTTCTCACCGCCAAGGGACTTGATCTCGTCATTGAGCCAGTTTAGAAGAGTGGTGTTGCCCTTGGATACCGCGGGTGCTATGGTATCCTGACTTCCAAGCGTAGGTATTCCCACCGTGTAGCCCGCGTTCTGAAGGGCGTAAGCTATGACCTCGGTGTTGTCATTTGCCCATGCGACCGCATTTCCGTTCTCGAGAGCATTCTTGGCATTAGCATAGGTGTCATACTTCTGAAGCTTTATCTCCGGATTGTTCTCAGTGAGATAGGTCTCGGCCGTGGTGCCGGAGATGACTATCACTTCGCCGTCGCCTACCTGGGAAAGATCCGTGATGACATTGGAATCGGGGGAAACAACACCCAAGGCCACATTCATATAGGGAAGGGCGAAATCGACCTTCTGTGCGCGCTCCTCGGTGACAGTGAAGTTTGCGAGTACGATATCAACCTTGCCTGTCTCAAGATACTCGACGCGGTTTGCGGCCTCGGTGGATACGTAATTGATCTTCACTCCGAGATCCTGTCCTATGCGCTCTGCAAAGTATACGTCGTAACCCTGATACGCACCGTTTTCATCAACATAGCCGAAGGGGTTCTTATCCGAGAACACTCCGATGTTGACGGTCCCGTCCTGTTTTATCTCATCGAGAGTTCTGTATACCACATTTGATTTGCCGGCATCCCCTGCACCGGCAGCCTGCGCGGAAGCTGTTTTGTTATCCGTTGCGCCGCATGCTGCAAGGGAGAGTCCGAGCGCTGCGATTAAAGGTAATGCTAAAAGCTTTGTTTTCTTCATTTTTTCTTCCTCCTTTTGGTTATGCATCGTTATGCATCAAAAAACCCGGCAGTCTGTATCTGACTCCGGGCGCTCATTGATATTCATGAAACTGTCTCAGCACATACACATTCGACAGCGCTCCTTCAAAGAACACGCCCGATTTTCCGACATCATACAGCGACACATCCAAAATGTAGTTTTCATAGTGTCCCCTCCTTTCTTTTGACGCATTGTACGCGCTATTACCTAGTTTGTCAATAGGAAAAATAAAAAAATATACAATTAACGATATAACGATAATATTATAACGCGCAAACGAACGTTGTTGCATTGCGGCATATGGAGTACAATAGTTCGCAAAAGTATTTGATGATCCTTTAATTTCCGGAGCGCTGTACGGGTTTATGATCAGAAAAATCTACGATACTGTCAGATTCTTTGTAAAAGGGATGTCGGAATTTCATTATCCTTAAGTGAAAGGAGAATTTATGGCTGATCATATTTCACTCTTTGTGCCGGGGAGACTGTGCCTTTTCGGAGAGCACAGCGACTGGGCTGGAATGCACAGGATGGTAAATTCTGCTGTTCCTGTGGGCGCCGCGATCGTTACCGGTATAGAGCAGGGGATTTATGCTACCGCGGAGCGCTCGGACAGGTTTATCATCACCAGTGACCTGGATTTCTATGAAGGGGAGTCACTTTCCTGTGAAATGGATACGGAGAAGCTTCTGGCAGTGGCCAGAGACGGCGGGTTTTTCTCATATGTCGCGGGAGTTGCGTCCTATATAAATGACAATTATTCGGTAGGCGGGATCCATATACACGTTACGGATATGACTCTGCCTATAAAGAGCGGGCTGTCATCTTCTGCTGCCGTCTGCGTCATGGTCGCGCGCGCATTTAATCAGCTGTATCAGCTGAGGATGAACATAAAAGGCGAGATGCAGGTGGCTTTCAGGGGAGAGCAGAGGACTCCTTCCCGCTGCGGACGTCTTGACCAGGCCTGTGCCTATGGAGTTAGGCCGGTATATATGGAATTTGACGGAACGGAAGTCGAATCCGAAGGCTTTACTGTGGGAGACGTTTTCCATTTCTGTATCGCTGATCTCTGCGCAAGCAAGGATACGGTGAAGATACTGGCGGATCTGAACAAGTGCTATCCGTTTGCAGAAAATGAAAAAGAGCGCCGTGTGCAGGAGGCACTCGGCGATGAAAACAGAGAGATCGTTGCTCTGGCAAAGAGCCTTTTGATAAGCGGCGACGCTGAGGGACTTGGCGCTTTGATGGAGCGCGCTCAGAAGAACTTTGACGAAAAGGTGGCGCCTGCGTGCCCTGAGGAGCTTACAGCGCCGGTGCTGCACAGCATCATAAACGATGAAAGGATAAGACCCTGGATCTTTGGTGCGAAAGGCGTGGGTTCCCAGGGGGACGGAACGGTGCAGTTTCTGGCAAAAGATGCGGACAGTCTGGCCGCTCTGATGGCATATCTTGAAAAAGAGCGCGGCATTCCGTCATTTTCGCTCACTCTTAAACCCGGAAGAAGCGTGCGCAAGGCGGTGATACCGCTGGCAGGCTTTGGGACAAGGCTTTATCCCGCGAGCAAGATGGTCAAGAAGGCATTTCTGCCGCTTGTCGATACGGACGGATTGATGAAGCCCGCGCTTCTGATAATGCTTGAACAGCTTCTTGAGGCGGGGATCGAGGAGATCGCACTGATCATCGGAAGCGAGGAGGAAGCGGTCTACGAGCAGTTCTTTACGCCGCTGATGGATGAAAACCGGGAAAAGCTTACCGATGAAGCCCGCGCAATGGATGATATGCTGAGAGAACTGAGAAAACGCGTGACGTTTCTGTTTCAGAAGGAACGCAGGGGCTTCGGACATGCGGTATATCAGAGCAGGGATTTTGCGGGCGGCGATCCGGTGCTGCTTCTTCTGGGTGATATGGTATACCGCTCCAACGAGGAAAAGAGCTGCATGAGACAGCTGATAGAGGCCTTTGAGAACTCCGGAAAGACAATGGTTTCAATGCATCCGGTGAAGCTTGATGACGTTGTGCACTACGGGATACTTGCGGGCTGTTTTGAGGACGCGGCCAAAAGACTTCTCACTGTGGAGAAGATGGTAGAAAAACCCACAGATGATTATGCCGAAGAGTATCTGGCTGTCGCCGGACCGCGCGGGATGAAGGAGTATCTGGCAGTATTCGGGCAGTATATCCTTACAGAGGATGTCTATGCAGCGTTGGATGAGAATATCCGAACGGATAAGAGGAGCCGGGGAGAGATACAGCTCACGGATGCTCTTGACATGGTGAGGGAGCGCTCCGGCCTGATGGGCTATCGCATCAACGGCAGATCCTATGACCTGGGACTTCCCGGGAGTTATGTTGAGACCGTGGCGGAATTTGCTGACAGAGTAAAACTGAGGTATCCGTCACATCAGATGTTTTCCTGACCGTTTTTTTGATGTAGAATGATCACATGGCTAAGGTACCGTTCTATTTTGACCAGAAGAGGATATGCATCGGTGATTTCTACATTGCAAGGAACACCGGTCTGGTTGCTTTTGTCTATCTTCTGAAGGCGGTGGATCTTTCGTGCGAGCAGCCGGAAGAGGGTACGGTCTGTGTGGACAACGCCACGCTTTTTCATAATCTTCACGGCAAATGCTTTTTCAGATTTACTGAATCGAAGGGCGGCGGTCAGGTATTCTCCAGAGTAAAATTTGTCATCGATCCGGACCTCTATCCCGGTCTTAAGAATATGTCCCGAACAAAGAGAATGGAATCACTGAGGGACTTCGTATCAGTCTCTCTGAATGACAGGCTTGACGCTCTGTCAAAGGGCGAGACGGACGGGTTCTCAAAAACGGGTGAAAACCTGTATGAAAGCCCTCTTGTGAGAATAAAGCTTGAACTTGACCGCTATCATGTGGTCATAACAGCGTCATACAGGGAGAGGGCGGAGAATGACACACCTGCGGCATCCGCGGCTGTCTCGGAGCTTTTGGGACGCGTTGAGGATCTCGAGAGCAGAATAGAACGGGTGGAAAAAGAGAACAGGGAGCTCAGAAAAGTAAACGATATGATACTCGGGATGTTCGGCGGCATGAAAAGCGCCCATGATGTGGCCGGGATAAGCATACCGGATGATAATGCGGGAATCTCGAAGGGAAAGGGAGGAGGAACCGCGGATCCTGCGGACATAAAAAGGATCAACCTTACAGATACAGGCTCTCTGCCGAGCCCGGAAAAGATAAGCGCTCTTCTGAGCAGATATAACTGAAATATCAGGAAGCTCTTGTTCTTCCGTCGATGTTGCTTATGCCGATTATAAGCTGGACTCCGTCTTTTTCCTCGACTTTTGCGGCCTTCAGGCGCACAAGCGTGGGCTTTTCATTTATCATAAGCCTGAACTTGATCTCAAATATACCGCCTTCGCCGAATACATCGTTTATGACGTTATCTCTTGTAAATTCTCTGCTGAACAGCTCAAGATCCTCGAGATATATGAATCTGGTGATCTTCCTTTTGGCCATTTCGAAGAAATGCCTGCCGGTACTGTCAAGCCCGAGCTTCTTATATTCTTCAGTCGCTCCGTACTCGACATAGGTCTCGTTTCCGGGATCGACGGTATAGATGCATATGTAGTTTCCGGCGAGGGCGGAGATCCTTGAATAGGTGATGCGCTCCTCCTGCATCCTTTCAAGAGCTTCCTGCTGCTTCATCTGGGCATCCACATTGTTGACACCGATGATGAGATAGTTGTCATCGTTTTTCATGCGGACGGCCTTCATGTTCACATATTTCGGCTCGCCATTCACAAGGAGCCTGTAGGTGATGGTGAACGCACCGTGATCATCGATCGCCCTGACCACATCCTCTTTGACAAAGGCGGCGATAAACCTTTCCGCGTCCTCTCTGACCATCTGCTTATAAGCATTTCTTCTGCCTGTCTGGAAATAGTTCTTCCCGTGTCTCTCGGCAGACAGTCCCTTGTTTGCCGGATCAGGGTGATATTGAATATATGCCTCCGTGGTGATGTTCACATAATACAGGTCGATATAGTCCGAGGAAAGGCTGTTGGCGATGTCAGCATAGGTTATGCCTTTGCCCTCATCGCTTGTTATACCCAGAACCACGGCATTACAGGCAACAATTCCCGTGACCGGATTGGTGGCGATATATCTGATCATAGCGTGGATCGTAGAGTTGTTGCCTATACCCTCGTCGACAAAGAGCGTCTCTCTTGTTCTGGCGCACTGTTTTGCCGCATTTGCAAAAACTTCCCCGGGTTTGCCCGCTACTATGCTGTAGTCCATGGGAACACCCGTCTCAAAGCCGCCGAAGATCTTTATAAAGAAATCCCTGTACGCTTTGTTGCATCTTGAAATCCTGAAATTCTCGTCGCCGGTCTCGATTATGGCCATCGGCAGAGTGTTGAAGTACCTGTTATAGCCGTCGGTTTCTTCGCTGATCGCACCGGTCAGATCATAGAGATTGATCCTTCCGAGTGATTCGTAGTAACCGGATTCATCGGGATTTTCAAAGCCGATCTCAACTCCCGTCTCGTTTCTCTTAAGCATTTCTCCGAAGGAAATGGGCTTGCAGAAATAGTAGCCCTGAAGCTTGGTGCAACCGACTTCCCGCAGAAATTCCACCTGTTCCTTTGTCTCCACGCCTTCGGAGACCGTCTCCATTCCAAGGCCTATTGCCATTTTCATGAGTTCGGTCACTATGACCTTGCTTTTGTCGGAATTGTCAAATTGCTTCATAAAGCGCATATCCAGCTTTATCAGATCAAAGTGCAGACTCTGCAGCAGATCCAGAGAGGAATATCCGCTCCCGAAATCGTCCATCCATACGCGGAAACCGAGATTCTGAAAACGTTCGATCTGTTTTTTCATGAAATCGAAATCCGTGCCGATCACGCTCTCGGTTATCTCTATGGTGATCATGTCATGCCCGATACCCGAGGTGTCAAGTCTCGTGCAGATCTCGCTCACGATATCGCAGGCATCGAAATCCGTGCGGGACAGGTTGAGCGACACGGGTACAACGTACAGACCTGCTTCTTTCTGAGCCTTTATCTTTTTGATGATCTCATCAAGCATATAGAGATCTACCTTGTAGATAAGCCTGGAATCTTCAAGTATGGGAATAAAGTCGGCAGGAGCGAGCATGCCGACCTCAGGATCAATCCATCTGGCAAGTGCTTCTTCGTCGCACACCCTGCCGTTTGCGGCGCGGACGATGGGCTGATAATAAGCCTGTATCCAGTGTTCTCTGAGAGCTTTATCAAGGTTATTGAGAACGTACTGTCTCTTGTTCTCGTAGTTGAGCATAGACTCGTCAAAATACCTGAAGCCCGAGACGGGGGAATTTCTGAGGGTATTGCAGGCAAATCTTGCCCTGTCGCAGGCAATGCTCGTCTCCGCTACACCTATATCATCCGTGTAAATGCCTACCCTCAGGGTTATGCTGTTGTCGGCACACATTTCGTCAACCTCTTTGAAGATCAGCTGCAGCTTGTCCTCAAGGCCGTCCACCAGTGAGAAGAATGCAAAATTATCCTGGGCTATCCGGCAGATGTTCTGGTTTCCGAAATGCTTTGACAATATGCCTGCAAAACCTCTCAGAATCCTGTCGCCCTCGGCAAAGCTGTGCTTCTGGTTGTAGTATTTCATACCGTTGAAGTCAGTGTAGCCGATACAGCAGTGACCGCCGTTTTCCAGAACGAAATCCCTGCTTTCCTTGGCAAGTTCAAAGAAAAATGTCATGTTGGGAATGCCGGTCAGAAAGTCGTAATTGGATTTGCGCTGCAGACTTGTTTCGCTGAGTGATATGCTGTAATTTCTTGTTATGGATTCGTTGTCTACCTGTTCGGCCCCGATGTAGGCCCCTTCGTCCACATACCACACAACCGCAAGCCGCACACCGTTTTCGGTGAAAATGTGCCTGCCATAGGAATGGATCACCCTGTATTCGCCTTTGATCATGACGCGGTAGATTATGCTGTATTCTTCTTCGTCTCTGGCGAACTTGACGGCGGCATCCGAAATCCTTGCAACATCATCGGGATGCGAATATCTGTACATGTCCTCATCCATCAGCCTGATGGTCTCTTCGTAGTCCGTGAAGCCGAAGAGTTCCATGAAGCCGGCGGAGAGCGCAAGTGTCACAACCCTTTTATTAATAAACTGATAAACGGCGCATGGAATCACGCTGTTTCTGATTATTTCCGATTCTGTTTCAGGGCATTGGTATTTTTCCATCAGGTTCCCCACAACTCCAAAAGCTTGCATATATCAAGCTATCTTTTTGTATTCTAGCATACTGTGAGAAATAATACAAATCTCAGCCGGTCGGATTATTACATGAGAGATGTTGCATACTGCACGCTTGCCAACCGGCCGAATGTGCGGTAAAATTCAATCTCGCTATGATCCGAAATGATTTCAGGGCCTGTCTGGGCAATAAAGATTTTTATCTGCGTGTGGGAATGATCGCACTTCCCATTGCGCTGCAGAGCCTCATCCAGATAGGCGTCAACATGATGGATACAGTGATGCTGGGGACGTTAGGGGAGACGGCACTGTCCGCCTCCGCACTGGCGAACCAGTTTATCACAATATATCATATCTGCTGCATGGGTATCGGCATGGGTGCATCGGTGCTGGTGTCACGCTTCTGGGGAGCAAAGGACATGTACTCCCTTAAGGAGGCCGTGACCATCATGCTTAGACTTTGCGTGGGCTTCGGACTCGTATTTGCCGTTCTCACTGCGCTCTTTCCGGGGCAGATCATGCGTATCTATACACCCGACCGTGATGTCATAAGTGAAGGCATAGAATACTTCTTCTGGGCGGTTCCGACTTATGTCCTGCTGGGACTTTCACTTGACATCACCCTGGTGCTTAGGAGTATAGGTAAGGCCGGGATTCCCCTGTTTTGTTCGATCCTGGGCTTCGGATCCAACCTCTTTTTCAACTGGGTGTTTATCTTCGGGAAACTCGGCGCTCCGAGACTTGAGGTGGCGGGTGCCTCCCTGGGCACCTTTCTGGCGCGGCTCATCGAATGTACTCTTATAGCGGGATACTTTTTTGTGATCGAAAAGAACCTCCGCTACCGGTTCCGCGATATTTTTATGCACTGTCGGGATCTCATCGGGGAGTATCTCGTCATAAGCATTCCCGTACTTGTAAGCGATGCACTGATGGCATTCGGCAACAGCGCGGTAGCCATCATAATGGGACATATCGGAGCTGCGTTTGTTTCCGCCAATTCGATAACAACTGTCACGCAGCAGCTTACTACCGTTCTGACACAGGGCATTGCACAGGCGGGCTGCATAGTTACGGGGCATACTCTGGGGCAGGGCGATAAGGAGCGCGCCCAGCGTGAAGCATATACCTTTATGATATTCGGGGCCGTACTGGGCCTGATCGCCGGAGTGATAATCCTTCTTGTGAGGGAACCCGTGATCTCAATGTATAACATCGAAGATGAGACGAAGGCCATAGCCCGGCAGCTGATGAATGCCATCGCATTCATACTGATGTTCCAGTCCACCAACTCGATAATGATGAAAGGAGTTCTGCGCGGCGGCGGTGACACCAGGTTCCTGATGCTGGCAGATGTGCTGTTCCTCTGGGTTGCATCAGTCCCCCTGGGCCTTCTTGCCGGACTGATCCTCCATCTGCCTGCCTTCTGGATATACTTTTTCATGAAGATCGATCAGATCATCAAGTGTATCTGGTGCTTCGGAAGGCTTAAGAGCAGGAAATGGATAAAAGCGGTCAAAAGAGCTTCGCCCTGAAATGTCATTGCTGCAAACGGAGATGACATTTGCGTGAAAATATAGTAAAATGTATGAATAATGGTCATCCTGAAACGGCCGGGAAAGAAGGTTTTGACGGATTTCTTACAAAGCCGGTAGTCCCCGAAGAACTTGAGAAGGAAATGATGAGGCTGATCCCCGATGGACTTAAGGAAACTGCCTGAGAGGAGTCTTTTTACAAGATTAATAGTAATGGTGGCAGTGATACTGGCTGTGTCAAACAGTATCATATGCCTTGTTTCGGTCTCGCGAGCCAGGATGACCATAAGACGTTCGATCCAGCAGAGAATGCTTGATATAGCAAACTGCGCCGCAGGATCCCTGAACGGCGACAAACTCGAAAAACTCACTGCCGGTGACAAGGATACACCTGAATACCGCGAGGTCTTTGATAAGCTGGCTGTATTTCGTGATAATGTCGAACTTGAATTTGTTTACGGCATTAAAGATGAAGGCGACGGCAATTTTACCTTTACGGTGGACCCGGCGCTGGAATCAGCAAGTGATTTCGGTGAGCCGGTGTTTTTCACCGATGCTCTGTACGCCGCGAGTCTGGGCAGGGCCTCAGTGGATGAGGTGCCATACAGGGATGCCTGGGGATATTTCTACAGCGCATACAGCCCGGTATTTGATTCGAAAGGAGAGGTTGCCGGTATCATCGGCGTCGATTTCTCTGTGGACTGGTTTGAATCCCAGCTCTCAGAGCAGACGAGATCCACGGTCATTACCTTTTCGGTGGTTCTTATCATGACGATCCTGGTCGCATTCTTTATGATCTACATCCTTGTGAAGGACGCTACCGAACCGCTCAACAAGATGATACGTGTGGCAAAGAAGTACGAGGAGGGGGATTTTAGCGAGGAGATCCTGATCGAAAGCAACGACGAAGTCGGTAAACTCTCCCGGACTCTTCAAAGCATGTCAACGTCGATCAGAG
>JAILGA010000051.1 GCA_024697225.1 Lachnospiraceae bacterium | reverse complement strand
TGTATCAGATCCCAAACACCCATCGGACTGATCGTCTGTCCGGTCGTTTTACATATAAAGTCCGAGGTCTCGCGGTACGGTGTCTCTGTTACCGTCATGGCTATTCGCTCGGCAAGGTTCGTAGATATCAGCCCGATCTTTTCCATATGCATGGCCTTATCCAACAGATACACATATGCAGTTTCTCCGGCTTCTGTTTTTGTCCGATATACACACCTGCTATAGGTAACATCACCGTATACAGTCTTTATCGATGTGGTGCGTTTTCCCTTATCCCTGTAGACCTTTTTGTCTCTCTCATTGTGCAGCTTCTTGTCATAGTCTTCCAGGACTTTCTGCGTGATCTCACATCCCAACATACACACATATCTGAAAACTTTTTGCTCTAACTCCTTGAAGCTCAGTTCCACATCCTCTACAATATTTCTTGACATACGATCCTCCTTGGTGTTTTTCTCGCAAACTAACATCCTAAAGGATTTTGTATGTCAGGGGAAGCAGTTTTTCTGCCTCCCCTTATTTTATTTTTGCCAATGGAAATTTTACACTAACAAGGGAGGCCCGCCGGATCCGCCGACGGGATCGTTGTTTCCATTGGTATATAGACAGCTCCGGCGTATGGCGTCACCTGCATCACGTTTATCTGTATAACTGCCCGGTATCAATTGCCCGCGTACAGATAAAAACAGGAAAACTGCTCGTTTTATCTGTATTACTGCCCCTGATCTGCTGCCCGCGTACAGATAATAACAAGAAAACTGCTCATTTTATCTGTATTACCGCCCCTGATCTGCTGCCCGCGTACAGATAAAAACGAGAAAAGATGCACTGATATCGGTAAACTCTCCCCACACTTCGTGCGGGTCCCCCCTCATGACAAGGGTCATCAGGACTCTCCCCACACTTCGTGTGGGTCCCCCCTCATGACAATGTTCACAAAAATATCACATATTGAAAGCGGTATGTTTGTTGATTTTTCCGCATCATTACTTTATGATAGTCGATAGTCTGCGTATTTCCGAATACACAGCGTTTTTATCAAAAGAGAACGAGAGGAAGAACGATGAATCTTGATAACAATCCGCTTGGAAACGGCGGCCCCGGCCAGGGCGGCAACAACCAGCATAGACAAAGCTTTTTTCTGCTGATAGTGGCAGCGCTCGTCACCATTCTGTGCATGAGTTATTTTCTCAGAGCCATGAGCGGGAGCGAGACCAGGGAGATCACATACTCGGAATTCATGAAGATGCTGGCCTCCGGACAGGTACAGTCTGTCACGATAGAATCCGACAGGATCCTCATCTATCCGAAGATCTCCGAACAGAGCCAGCGCTCGATGCTGGGCAGTCTATACAGCAACCTGTACGGAGTCGGCGAAATGACAGCCGATACTTATTTTACCGGCAAAGTCGAAGACGACGACACTCTCACCCAGAGGTTACTTGAACTGGGCATAGAGTTTCAGGGGGATGTACCGGACAACTCCGGCATGATAATTTCCTTCCTGCTCACCTACGTGCTTCCCATCATCCTTATGTGGGTGCTCCTGTCGTTCCTCTTCAGGAGGATGTCCAAGGGCGGCGGCCCATTCAGCATGGGAAAGAACACGGCAAAGGTATATGTCCAGAAGGAGACCGGCGTCACCTTTGCGGATGTGGCAGGCGAGGATGAGGCCAAAGAATCCCTGGTGGAGGTGGTCGATTTCCTCCACAATCCGGGGCGCTACACCGGCATCGGCGCAAAGCTCCCCAAAGGTGCGCTCCTTGTGGGCCCTCCCGGAACCGGAAAAACCCTGCTCGCCAAGGCCGTTGCAGGTGAAGCGCATGTGCCTTTCTACTCACTCGCAGGCTCTGATTTCATAGAGCTGTATGTGGGCGTGGGTGCAAGCCGCGTGAGGGACCTTTTCTCGGACGCATCGAAGAATGCCCCGTGTATCGTCTTCATCGACGAGATCGATGCCATAGGCCGCAGCCGCGATTCCAAATACGGCGGCAACGAAGAGCGCGAACAGACACTTAACCAGCTCCTCGCGGAAATGGATGGCTTTGACTCCGGAAAGGGCGTGCTGATACTTGGCGCCACCAACAGACCGGAAATACTTGACAAGGCACTTCTGAGGCCCGGCCGCTTTGACAGGCGCATCATCGTGGACAAGCCCGATCTCAAGGGCCGCATCGAGATACTCAAAGTCCATGCCAAGGACGTCAAAATGGATGAGACCGTGGATCTCGAGGCCATCGCACTGGCGACCAGCGGAGCGGTCGGATCCGATCTCGCAAATATGATAAACGAAGCTGCCATAAATGCCGTCAAGAACCACAGAGATCTCGTATGCCAGAAGGATCTGATGGATGCTGTGGAAGTTGTGCTTGTCGGCAAGGAGAAAAAGGACAGGATCCTCTCCAAAGAAGAGAGAAAGATCGTTTCCTAGCACGAAGTCGGGCACGCACTTATCTCTGCGGTACAGAAGAACACCGAACCCGTGCAGAAGATAACCATTGTCCCCCGCACCAAAGGCGCACTCGGATATGTGATGCAGGTTCCGGAGGATGAGAAATTCTTAAAGACCCGCGACGAGCTGCATGACGACATCGTGGTCACCCTCGGGGGACGTGCCGCAGAGGAAGTCATCTTCAATACCGTCACCACAGGTGCGGAGAATGATATAGAGAAAGCCACCGCCACGGTCCGGGACATGATCACGCTCTACGGCATGAGCGAGAAATTCGGTCTCATGCAGCTTGAGACGATCCAGAGCAGATATCTGGACGGCAGACGGGAAATGGTATGCAGCGAGCAGACCGCCTCCGAAGTTGACAACGAGGTCAGGGAATATCTGGCCAAGTGCTACGAAGAAGCAAAGTCGATCCTGCGCGCCCACCTCGACACCATGGACAAGCTGGCTCAGCATCTTATAGAAAAGGAGACCATAACCGGCAAGGAATTCATGCGCATTTACCGGGACGCCGAGGGGATTCCCGAGCCCACCGAAGAGGAAAAAGAGAAGGCCAAATCCCGTATCTGGGCGACCAGGCCCGAGTCAGCAGCCGTCGGCGAAAACGTGCCGGTAAAGGATGCGGGTTCATCCAAACCTACATTTGAAGCCAGCGTGGGCGGACCTGCCGGTACAAACAATCCCGGGGGCATTCACTACGAGGACCCCGCCAGGGAATTCACTACACTGTTCCCGCATGACGAGAACGGACAGGGAACGTCCCAGAATTACAGCAGGCAGGGACAGGCGCAGCCGGCGGATTCACAGAACGCAGGAAATGCCGCTCCGAACTGCAATCAGCCGGCGCAGACTCCCGTGAATCCACAGCCCTCGGGATATACAGCACCCGGCTACACACAGCAGAATCAGGCACCATTATCGGGTCAGTCAGGTCAGATGCCGGGACAGCTTTATGGCCAGAGTGCGCAGCAGGCGCAGGTAGTAGACCAACAGGCGGCGATGGCAGGTCAGCAGGCGGAAGGCCGGATTCAGGTGGATGCGCAGACTTATGGGCAACAGGGACAGGTATCTGCTGCTGGCGCGCAGACATACGAACAGGCGGTACAGAAATCGACACCCGCGGCGGACGCGCAGCCCGCGAATAAAACAGGTGGCGATGAGCCCGGCAGGTTCTCCAACGCAACGGGATTATTTGATGACTGAGATAAAACTGACGGGCAATAAGGGAGTCAGGTAAGAAGCGCCGGATCGAAAAGAAATTTTCAATCCGGCGCTTCTCTTTTTGCCGGGATGGGCCGGTTAGAAGCATACGGGAGAACTTGAATGGTTTTCGGAAGATCGCCTGCACCACTAAATCATGCCCGACAGGCGAAATTTGTGGCGTGAAGCGTTTCTGATCGCCCCGCCACACCACTAAATCATGCCCGACAGCCGAAATTTGTGGTGTGAAGCGTTTCTGATCGCCCCGCCACACCACTAAATCAAGCCCGACAGCCGAAATTTGTGGCGTGAAGCGTTTCAGATCGCCCCGCCACACCACTAATTCAAGCACGATAGGCGAAATTTGTGGCGTAATGCGTTTCTGATCGCCCCGCCACAAACAGCAAGTCTGACTCGCCCGAAATAACTACGAATTGTTTAATGTTCATGACCGATAGGGGCAAATAAGAACAACCAAAATTCCCATCAAGGAGGAAGTCATGAGCAATATATACGGATACTGCCGTGTGAGCAGCGTTTCACAGAACGAGGACAGACAACTGATATCCATGAGCCACTTTTCCGAAGCGGATACTGATCCAGGACACCCAAAACTAATAATCTTCAAAAGACACCCCAAACTTTGTTTATTGCTTTTTCCCCGCCAATACTCTATCATTATCGATAGTTATGAATAATACAGAACAACAAATGACAAAAGCGGGGACAGAAGCTGTCCCTGCTTTCAGCATACAGGAGGAATTGAAAAAGCTCCCTCACAGACCGGGAGTTTATATCATGCGCGACCGCGACGATGCCATACTCTATGTCGGAAAGGCCGTAGATCTGAACAACAGGGTCCACTCCTACTTCCGGAAGAACATTGGCAGAGGTCCGCAGATAGACGTGATGGTGAGCCGCATAGAGCGGTTTGAAGTGATAGTCACCGATTCCGAGCTGGAGGCCCTTGTTCTCGAGAACAACCTGATAAAGGAACACAGGCCCCGGTATAACACGCTGCTTAAGGATGACAAGACCTATCCCTATATCAAGGTCACTCTTGGAGAAGACTATCCCAGGATACTGGTCGCAAGACAGGTAAAGAAGGACGGAGCAAAGTATTTCGGTCCGTTTACCTCCGGACAGGCGGTACGTGATACAATAGATCTCATCAACAAACTCTTCGGCCTCAGAACCTGCACCCACACGGTGCCCTTTGCCGATAACGGCTCAGGCGATAAGAAGCGGGCCTGTCTCAATTATCACATGAAGCAATGCTGCGCCCCCTGTATAAATGCTGTAGAAAAAGACGACTACCGGACCAGAGTGGAAAGAGCGCTGTCGTTTCTGAACGGCGATGTGAGCGAGCTTCTGAACGATCTTAAAGCAAGGATGCTCAAAGCCTCCGAAGACCTGGAGTTCGAGGAGGCCGCAAGACTCAGGGATCTCTCCGAAAGCATAATATCCGTCACGGAGAGACAGAAGATGAGCGACTCCAGAGGCATCGACAGAGATATCGTCGCACTGGCCAGAGAGGAAAATGATGCAGTGGTGCAGGTCTTCTTTGTCAGAGACGGCAGACTCATCGGCCGAGAACACTATGCGCTCACTCAGCTTGAAAGCGACGATACCTCAAGGCTCCTTTCTGATTTTGTGAAGCAGTTCTACGCCGGGACTCCGTTTCTGCCGAAGGAGATCCTTCTGCCCGTTCCGATAGACGACGAGGATGTGATCTCCATGTGGCTGTCTGATAAGAAGGGAGAGAAGGTAAAGTTTCTGGTGCCTGAGAGGGGTCAGAACAGCAAATTGCTTAAGCTCGCCGAAGAAAACGCCTCGCTCATACTGAAAAAAGACAGGGAGAGACTTCGCAGGGAAGAGGGGCGGACAATCGGTGCAGTCCGCGAGATACGTGACATACTGGGTCTTGAGCACCTCGACCGTATGGAGGCATACGATATTTCCAACACGTCCGGCTTTGCAAATGTCGGATCCATGATCGTCTTTGAAAAGGGAAAGCCCAAGCGGAGCGACTACAGAAAGTTCAGGATAAAGTCGGTCTCCGGACCCGATGACTATGCATGCATGAGAGAGGTGCTCACCAGACGGCTGAAGCACGGTCTCGAGGAGGCACAGGAACTGGAGCTTCGGGAAATAGATGAAAAATACGGCAGTTTTTCCAAACTGCCCGATCTGATACTGATGGACGGCGGAAGAGGCCAGGTGAACATAGCCCTGGAGGTTCTGGAGGAGCTTGGAATTTACATACCGGTTGCCGGAATGGTGAAGGACGATCACCACAACACCAGAGGCCTGTATTTCAACAACAAAGAACTGCCTATAGACAAGGACAGCGAGGGCTTCAAACTCATCACACGAATGCAGGACGAAGCACACCGGTTTGCAATAGAATATCACAGATCCATCAGGTCCAAAACACAGGTCAGATCCGTGCTGGATGACATACCCGGGATCGGTGAGAAGCGCAGGAAGGCACTGATGATGCACTTTGCATCGATAGAGGAGATAAAAGAAGCGGATATCTCACAGCTTATGAAGGTCCCGGGGATACGAAGGCACGAAGCAGAGGCCATCATCGGATTCTTCAGGAATAGCTGATATGTTATTCAACAACAGAAAATGATAAGTCTTATTCATATTTATGAGATGCGGCAGCCGGATAAGATTTATTATATTATCTGTTCAAGCTGATCGTGATGACCCGGAATACAGGAGACTTGAAGCATGAATGATAAATGGCCATATCCGAAAACGAGACTGGGCTGGCTATGGGAGCAGATGAAAGGCCGCAGGCTGTTATATGTCGCCGCGATAATCGGAACACTCACATATAACGCGCTGCAGCTGACTGTACCGTATTTTTCGCAGCATATAGTCGATGAATTCCTTACCGGAAGCGAAGCTGCCGCCAATCTCCGGGATCACAGGGATGTTTTTATCGGCATGCTGGCGGCAATGGTGGGTATAACCATCGCAAGGGTACTTGTGGTCTACTTCACCTGCATGGGATTCGAGCTTGTATCGCAATCTGTTCTCTACAAGGTGCGCAATACCCTGTTTGACAAGATCGAGCGGCAGGACATGAAATTCTACAGCACCTACCGCACCGGAGATCTGATGACGAGAGTCACCGGAGATCTTGATGCCGTGAGGCACATGGTGGCATGGGTCATAAGATCCGTCATCGAATCCATCACCCTGTTCTCCGTGACGGCCATATACTTTCTGACCATGGATCTCAAGATGGCGGTATGTCTCCTGGCGGTAGCACCCCTCATCTTCTTCATAATCTACAGGTTTAAAAGAAGTGTTGCTCCCATGCACGCACTGCTCCGGGAAAAGCTTGCCGGGATGAACACAGCCGCCCAGGAAAATATAGACGGAAACAGGGTGGTCAAAGCCTTTGCAAGAGAAGAATACGAAAAAGAGCACTTTGACGTGGCGAACCGGGATTACAAAGCCACAAACCAGAAGACCATGAAGACCTGGCTCAGATTCTATCCCGGCATTGAACTGCTGGCGGACTCTCTGCCGGTGATCCTGCTTCTTGTCGGCGGTCTTTTCATGATAAACGGCTCTCTGACCATGGGACAGTATGTTGCATTCTCAGGTCTGATATGGGCCATCGCAAACCCCATGCGTCAGATGGGCAACATCATGAACGAATTTCAGCGCTTCCACGCCGCCTGCGCCAAGGTCATGGAGATATGGTATTCCGAACCCGTGATAAAAGACGCTGATAATGCCATAACTCTTGATAAGAGACCTGCGGGAGAGATTGAATTCAGGG
>JAILGA010000039.1 GCA_024697225.1 Lachnospiraceae bacterium | reverse complement strand
CCTGTACTGATCATCGCTGTACCAGCCCGCAAAGATCCAGCCCGTTGCCTTGGGGTTATCGGGGCTGCTGATCACGGTCCCGTCTTTCACAGTCTGCGGCGCGATCTGTGTGCCGTGGCCGCCCATATCAAAGCTCACTTTGCAATCCTGCGTGCCCTTCTTATAGATCAATACCTCTGTGGCATGGTTTCTGGTTTTCGGATCATAGACCCCACCATTTTCTCCGTATACAGTCTCATAGCCGCCTTCCGGGAGTGCGATACGCATGTCATTCTCTGTAATGTGAAATCTACGCGCATAAAGAGCTCTCTTAAGCCTGGATTTCGCATAGAGTCGGCCACCGTTCATAGTGAATTCCCCATTAAAGGTTTTTACGCAACTCGAATCATCCTTTAAAGCGTACAGCTTTATATCCCCACCGCTGATCACAACGTTATTTTTGGAAAAAAGTCCGCTATATCCGGCAGTAAGGTCAATGTTACCTCCTCTTATCCTGAGATTCCCCAATGCTTCCAAACCGCATTCGGTAACTGTTGCTTTGATCTCTCCGCCCTCGACGTATAGGTCTGTACCCCCATATACCAGAACCTCAGGCTTTGTTCCCTCGATATCCGCATTCAGGGTTACGGAGCCTTTCGTTCTGATCCCGTACTGCGTTTTCACGCTCAGCTTTACGCTGCCCTCAATGCGCAGATCCGAATCGGAATAGACGCAAGCTCCGTATGTGGGAGAGAATGATGTGATATCTGCGTCTATAAAACGAAGCGTCTTTGTATCCGGATCATAACTGACCTTGCCGTCACCCAGGACATTATCTTTGTTTGAATAATTCACCTTTGTGTCGCCTACATAGACTTCGTCCTCAAGAAGAGGCTGGATCTCTACGCTTTTCGCCGGCCCCATCGTATTTCTATCCGTTATCTGCTTATCACCAAAAAATGCATTCGCCGGTGACACGATCGTGTGCTTTTCTTCCCCGTCGATCCATAAACCGCATGCCATCGCGGCGTTGCCGCTGCTTGCCTTTATGCACGCCCTGTCAAGTATGATCCTGTCCCCGGCCCAGATCGCACAATCCCCACTTTCATCCGACATTGCCGAAACATCCAGTTTGCTGTTGATGACTTTAATAGATCCGACTTTAACATCGGTAACATGGATCGCTCCGTACTTCATCCCGGTAGCCGTGACATCCGCGTCCACAAACTGCAGGGAACTGTCTTCCGCAAGGATGCCATAGCCGCTGTCATCATTCCTTTCTATGGTCAGCTTACCGGTGATGATCAGATCATTGTACGTCAATATCGCTTCCGATCTGTCGACGCCCGTAAAGGTTTCAATCACCGCATCTTCACATTTCAGGGTCTTCGTTGCCGGATCATAAGATGCCTTACCGGATTTTACAGGGATATCCGCCTGGTTCAGAGGCGTAACCTCTACATGGCCCAGACAAAGACCATAGTACGTCACATCCTTATGCCCGACACTGATCACGCCATCCGTTGAGGCAGCAAGAGCAGCGTTACGACTGCCAAAGATCGCTTTTCCGGTCTTTATATAGCCATCTCTATATTCCTCACTGACAAACCCGTTTTCGGGATCCAAAACGGAAACGCCCTCTCCCAGGACAATATCCCCGACTGTTGTACGAATCGAATAGCTTTCATTGCCGCCTTCGCAGGTAAGCCATCCTCCATTCAGATAGATACTGCCCTTGTCCGCATACACACCGATATACAGATCCTTGTGTCTGATATGAAGATTGGTATTCGGGCAGCGTGCATCCAAAACCGCCTCGTTTTCAAGCTTGATATCACCGTCATAGGCAGCAAGGCCGTACACGTCACCCCTGGCCGTAACAGTTCCTCCGAGCTGGGTATAATTCCTGACAGTGATTCCGTCAACCGTGTTTTCGTAGGCCTTGTCCGGATCATATTTTCCTGTGGCCGTGGCTGCGACCGTACCGCCATTGACATACAGATCAGTTGCAATGATACCGGTTTCAGCGCCGGAAGCTTTCACGTCTCCGGCATTGATCCACAATTCTTTTAAACAATGAATGCCATCAACCTTTCCTGTGACATCAAGGGTACCTCCGCTGATCGTGAGGTACTCACTGCGAAGTCCCACGCTTGCTTCCGTTTCGAGCTTTATGTTACCGCCTTCTATGGTCAGCACACTCGTATCACCGTATATGCCGCTTGCTTTTCCGCTGATGGTAAAATCACCGTTTACGGATCCGCCGTTTTTGAAATAAAAGCCATTTGTATAAATGTCCGGCGTGGTAAATTCCGCATCACCTGTTATACGGAACCCATCCTCAACGCCGATCTCGGAATACACATACGGCGTAAGCGTTCCCTCCGGATAATAGCCGCCTTTAAAGCCCTTGACCCCTTTGAGCGTCAGCGTCTTGCTTTCCGGATCGTAGCTGGCCTTACCGCCGGTCACGCCCGGGATGTCAGCCTTGTTCGCATCCGTAACCTGCACGCCGCCGACCCAGAGATTATAAGCAGTTACGCTCACATCCGGTTCTTCTTCAAGTGCTTCTTCCTGCTCCTCCTTTGGAGTATCCGCAGGCTCTTCTTCGGTAGTCTCTTCCTCTGCAGTATCTTCCGATACCGCATCATTTTCTGAAGCCGCATCATCTTCCGATATCGCTTCCTCCGTTGACGGGATGTTGTCTTGTGCAAAGACCTTCATCCCCGTTCCTCCGACTTCTCCCAGACACATCACTGCCGTAAGGATCGCAGCCAGAAAACGTTTCCATTTTTGTCTTCTCATTGCTTTTCTCCTTTGCTAAAATATTGGTAAAACACCTATAATGGTATCTTAAAGTCTAGCAAAAAGATTTTTTATTGAATACCGCCATTTGGGGGTATTTTATAAAAAATTAAAGCAACTCATGTCAGTACGATATTATCCGGTGCCAAGCCAAGTCGAAAAAAAGAGCCCAGATATAACCTGATAGCCACTAAATTTTTATTTTTGTCTGTATTTTTTTTGCTGTTAAGTGGCTATTTGGAATCATTTTGGAATCACTTTGGGCAAAAAAATCCCGCAAGCCCTTATTTTACTAGGGTTTGCGGGAGGTGACTACTACTCGTACTCGACCGTGGCGGGGGGCTTGGGTGTATAATCAAAGAGTACACGGTTGATACCGGGAACTTCTTTAATTATACGCTCTACCAGATGATCGATCAGTTCATTGGAAAGATGCTCTACGGTTACTTCCATAACATCAGTTGTATTGATGGCACGGATGATACAGGGCCAGTCAAATGTACGCTTTCCGTCTTTAACACCGGTAGATTTGAAATCGGGAACTACAGTGAAATACTGCCATACCTTGCCTTCAAGTCCGTTCTTCGCAAACTCTTCACGAAGGATCGCATCGGATTCACGAACTGCTTCAAGGCGGTCACGCGTGATCGCACCGGGGCAGCGGACACCAAGTCCGGGGCCGGGGAAAGGCTGACGGTAAACCATATTTGCGGGAAGGCCAAGTCTTTCACCTACAACACGCACTTCATCCTTAAAGAGGATCTTAACCGGCTCCACCAGTTCAAACTTCATATCTTCGGGAAGACCGCCCGCATTATGATGAGCCTTGATACCGGCTTCGCTCTCAAGTATATCGGGCCAGATAGTACCCTGGGCAAGGAATTCGATACCGTCAAGTTTTCTTGCCTCTTCAGCAAAAACTTCTATAAACTCACCGCCTATTATCTTACGCTTTGTCTCAGGATCGGTAACTCCGGCAAGCTTATCAAGAAAACGGTCTGTAGCATCTACATATATAAGATTTGCTTTCAGTTCATCGCGGAATACCTTTATTACCTGTTCGGGTTCACCTTTACGAAGCAGGCCATGATTTACGTGAACGCATACAAGCTGATCACCTACTGCCTTGATCAGCATAGCTGCAACCACCGATGAATCAACACCGCCGGACAATGCCAGCAATACCTTCTTATTTCCGATCTGTGCACGAAGAGCTGCGATCTGCTCTTCAATAAATGCATCTGCAAGCTCAGGCGTTGTGATACGCGCCATATCATCCGGTCTTCTGTCTGTAGCCATTATAATACCTCCTGTGTGTAGTGGATTAAAGAGTTACAAAAAAGAACTTCCTATCAGAAGTTCTTTTACACTCCCCGAGTAGGGCTCGAACCTACAACCCCGCGGTTAACAGCCGCGTGCTCTACCATTGAGCTATCGAGGATCATTATACAAAAGAGATTCACTATGCTGTGAATCCCTATTATACACTATTCTATCAAAGTGTCAATTACCTTGAAAACCGAATACAGAATCTCTCAAACCAAACAGACCTTATCAGAACAAGCCCTCGACCGATTAGTGACACTCCGCTGAGTGCGTTACCACACTTACACTTGTGCCCTATCTACCTGATCGTCTCTCAGGGGT
>JAILGA010000025.1 GCA_024697225.1 Lachnospiraceae bacterium | reverse complement strand
CATCTCATAAAAGTCCAGTGTTTCGTATTCCTTTGAACGCCATTCCTGTATATATTGTTCATCATCTACATAAATGGGATTGACAAGTCTTTTTCTTGCGGGTTTGAGTCTATCATAAATGTGAATCAGAGATCTTTTTTTTCAGATGCTCCACATATCCGGTGACGAGTGCCAGTTCTCTTTGCGCTTCATTGATCGCATCTCTGTCATAATCCTTCTGTGCAAGTTGTCTGGCCAATTCACGTTTTTCTTTAGTAAGATACTCTCCAGTAGAGTCTTTAGGATCCACTCTGCGGAAATACTGATAGTAATTCCCCCTGTCGATAGCTCGCAGGTGCCCTTCAGGTGCCTCGCTTATAGAAACTGTCTTATTCTTTATCAAATCTTCAAGATATTGTTTCCTCTCTAGCAGAATGCTTAAAGCAATATCGTTCCAGGTATACTGATCATAAGTTACCTCTTTCATAGCTGGTCTCCTCTCTTTTCGCTATTCACTATTTTCGTCGTTTCGACTTGTTTTAGGTATGTGGCCGGACTGTGACTGATAAATATGGTAAACAACAAATAGTCTCCAGATTGATGTGCAAAAACATTTAAAGGGATTCTGTTGTGCCGGATAGGGCACATCATCAGAAAATCTTAGATTCAGACCATGATATAACTCCCCAGAAGTGTAAACAGTATACCTCAGTAGAACCGAAAAGTAAACCACGAACCAAAAAAACAACTCTCATCAGTGCACACACGAGTGCGTAAGAAAACGCGCTGGATGATCTTCCTGCGCACCACAAAAAAGTCCCGGAAGATCCTGTCTCCCGGGACTTATATTAATTGATCTTTATGTTACTGTCTCTTCCTGAATTACTGGAGAGCGTTCTTCGCATCGATCTGAGGCTGCCACTTCTCGCAGTCAAACTTATACAGATCCTGGAAGCCCGTGCCATCCATGGTCGCTGCCATCTCGTCCCACATTGCATCGAAGGAAGCATCGTCCTCTGCAAAGATCATCTTCCAGGAGTAATCGCACAGAGTCTCGTTGCACTGATTGCGGGTGACGCTGATATCAGCAGTATCGGAGCCAAGCGGAACCGTTACGTTAGGGCTGATAACGAGCTTGCTGTTCTTCTTCATCCACTCAGCAGGCTCGGCAGCACCGAATCTGTCCGCCCATTCCTTCTTCATCTGTGTCTGAGTAGCGGCCTTCCACGATGACCAGTAATCCTTCGCATAGGTCTCACCGGTATTAGGATTGATTGCGTTTGCACTTACGATCCACTCGTTGATCTGGTTGTTGCCATCGTTGTAGCCTGCTCCGCCGTACTCTTCGGGAACCGGAAGGTTGTCCATAAGAGCATTGTCATTGATAGCGGTATACTTTCCGTCTGCGCCGACTTCATAGTTGAAGCCTTCGATACCGGAATGCTCAAACTGCAGTCCCTCGGGAGATGCATACCAGTCAAGGAAGTCCATGATCCTCTTGTACTTCGCATCATCGACACCTGCGCCGACACCGAAGACACGACCGCTGCCGTAGTAAGGATCAGCGTCAACATAGTAGTTCTGATCGCCGACGGGGACAAAGATCATAGCTGTGCCGTTGTCAAGACGCTCCTGGCTGTTCCAGAAACCGACCTGCCAGCTGTACCAGAACATATTGACCTGTCCTGCACTCATCTTTGCACAGGCGGCATTCCAGTCCTGAGTACCGGAATCGGGATCCACAACACCTGCCTTGTAGAGCTTGTTCAAGAACTTCAGCATCTTGTAGTAGGTAGCGGTCTTGTCCGTGATGGGTGTGAAGGTCTTGCCGTCAGCCTTGAGGATGGCAGAATCCTTGATCTTCTCGCCGTACCAGGTGGTCAGCTGAACAACATTGGCGATACCGAGCATGTTGTCATTGCCGTCCCAATCGGGCCACAGTGAAACGCCGTAGCAGGGATCGCCGGCATCATTTGTGGGATGCGCAGCCTGCATCTGGGCAAGAACGTCTACCAGTCCGTCAAGATCGGCGATGTCGGGCATGCCGAGTTCCTTGTAATAATCCCAGCGAAGGAGCGGGCTGGAATAGATAACATCCTGTGAATAGGAAGTAGGTGAGCTGTTCATCATCTGAGTAGGAATACCGTAGATCTGTCCGCTGTTGCCCTCAAGGCCGCTGTTATAAACATTTATCTGATCCATGAAGCCCGCCAGATTGCTGTAGTTACTGATATCGGCAGAAATATCCTTGATGAGTCCCGCCTTGACGCAGTCTGCGAAATCGACAGCATCAAGAAGAACGATGTCACCCAGATTGCCGGAGCTCGTGCGCGTCTGATAGATCGCATCGCCGGCCACCTGAGGTGCTATGATGTTCAGATCAAGATTGAAGCGATCCTTGACAACCTTGTCGAACCATCCGGTCTGAAGTCCCTGGTAGTTTGCAGCCGCATCATAGATCTCGAGTTCAAGGAGATCATTGCCGCCTGCTGCATCTGCTGCAGGTGCCGCCGCGTCACTGCTGGCTGTGTCCGTGCTGGGCGTTGCAGCAGGAGCTGATGTGTCAGCCGCAGGTGTTCCGCTGTCTGTCGCTGCGGGCTGCGCCGCACCGCCGCCGCATCCTGCGAGTGTCCCTACGACCATGGCAGTTGCGGCAAACAATGAAACGATCTTTTTTGCTTTCATTTATTTCCCTCCCTTGGTGATTATTGATAGTTACAAGGCCCTGAGGCCATAACTAACCTTTGACTGCTCCGATCATGATACCTTTGACAAAATACCTCTGGAAGATCGGATAGACCAGAAGTATGGGCGCCACAACGACGATGGTGACCGTCATTCGTATCGAAGTGGCTGTGGCCGCGTGCGCAAGAGAAGCAGCGAGAGATGCCGCATTTCCTGTGCTGTTGACAAGCGCCTTAAGCGAACTTGCCTGATTGATGTACTGATACAGGGTAAACTGCAGTGTGAACAGCTTGGGATCACTGACAAGAAGCAGTGTATCCTGGAAGGAGTTCCACTGGGCGACCGCGCTGAAGATCGCGACTGTCGCCAGGATCGGCTTGATGACCGGGATGATAACGGATACAAATGTCCGCATGGTCCCCGCCCCGTCAAGCTCGGCAGCATCCGTGAGCTCCTTCGGCACGGCTTCCACAAAGGTCTTACACAGCACGATGTAGAAAGGTGCCACCACGGTCGGCAGAATATATACCCAGAAGGTGTTGTACAGTCCGATATTCTTCATTGTAATGAAGAAAGGAATGATACCGGCGTTGAAATACATGGTCGCAACCACCAGGCGATACCAGAATTTGCGCATCCACATGGTCTCACGTGAGAACATATAACCGAGGAACGCCGAAGCGCCGACTGTCAGTATCGTTCCCACCACAGTTCTCGCGAGCGAGATCTGAAAGGCGCTCATAAGAGACGGAATATTGGACACGTTTACATAGTTGGTAAAATGTATCTCTTTGGGCCAGAACGTGACTTTTCCTCTGGCGCTGAGATCATTGGAGCTTATGGTGTTAATGAAAATATAGTAAAAAGGATATACACAAACAAATGCAAAGAATGTATATACGATATACGTGATGACGCTCATCACGATATCTACGGGATCCTGCTTTTTCCTGTGTTTTTTGTTCATGATCTTTTCTGCAGCCATCAGATGAATCCCTCCCCTCTTGTAAGCTTGGAGATGCCGTTCATCACGCACAGCAGTACGATACTGACAACGCTCTTAAGAACACCTATGGCAGTGGCCAGCGAATATCCGCCGCCTCCCATGGCCAGGTTGTAAACATACAGATCCAGCACCTGGATGTAATCCTTATTGAAGGAATTCTGGAAAACGAAGAACTGCTCCATGCCGTTTGACAGGAAGTTCGCCATATTCAGGAACAGGAGCACCAGATAAGTGGGAAGGATGCTCGGAATGGTTATATGCCAGATCGTCTTCCAGCGGTTTGCGCCGTCCACCTTTGCTGCATCGATAAGTTCTTCATCTATGCCGGTGATGGCGGCGATGTACATAATAGCTGCCCAGCCCGCGTTCTTCCAGGTGAGCCACAGCCACATCTTAAACCAGATGTGCTTTGACGACTGCAGGAACATGATGGGTTTCTCGATCACGCCAAAATCCATGAGCAGCGAATTGACAACGCCCGTGCTGTTGAATACGCAGAAGGCGATCGAATACACCAGAACCCAGCTTATGAAGTTGGGGAGGGTCGTGACTGTCTGGACGAATTTCTTGTAAGGCTTGTTTCTGATCTCATTGAGAAAGACCGCGAACATCATGGGGAACCACGAGAAAGCCATGCTCAGACCGCTGATGGCAAAGGTATTGAGCATAACCTGGAAGATCTGCTTGCGCTTTACCTGATTGTCGACCATGTAATGAAACCACTTGAAGCCGACAAAAAGACTCTCGGACAAAGGCTTCGGCGGTTTGTAATCATAGAATGCATACACCCAGCCGTATAGCGGATAGTAGGCAAAGATCAGAACCAGAATAATAAACGGAAGAACATAGAGGAATTCTCTGTAGCCACGGAGTTTCTTTTTATTCATTAGGTATCTCCTGGTAAATGAGTTTACTGTATGTTGCTAAAACGTTTTACTAATATTAGATTATAAACCTTTTTGCACCCTTTGTCAATGCAAAAAATGAGAAGTGTTATGTAAAAAAATGAGGAATAACATTATTGCATATCTGCAGAAAATCACACTTCAGCGTGATTGAGATCACAGTCTGTTCAGCCAGGCCGACCTGTCTGCTCTATATCAAAGTCTTTTCAGCCAGGCCGACCCTGTCTGCTCTATATCAAAGTCTTATCAGCCAGGCCGACCCTGTCTGCTCTATTTCAAAGCCTGTTCAGCCAAGCCCATGCAAGATCGGACCACAGGCCCACATCCCCGGCGAGACTTTCGTCCACCTCTGACACGAACTCCTCATGGTCGCCGAAGAACTGATCGACGAGCTCCTGCTTTCTCTTATCGGATACGTTTACACCTTTGCCGTCTTTTACGGCATGAACGGCGCGCATCACCTGCTCCATCGTATAATCGCCACCCGACCAGCCTGAAAAATACTCGGCATTCGCAATGCTCAAGCCATGGAAACCCTCCGGAAAAACATAATGCGCGAAAGGCACGCCCTTCTTTCTCAATGCCATGGCAAAGAGATAACTGTTTTCCACGGGTACCAGACCATCTGTCGCAGTCTGCCAGATAAAGCATGGCGGCGTATTTTCTTTTACCTGCTTTTCAAGTGAAAAGTATTCAAGCTCCTCCCCTGTCACATCATCGCCCAAAAGAGCACGGACCGAATCCCTGTGGGTGTATTCGCCTGTTGTTATCACAGGGTATGACAGGATCACACCGTCAGGGCGATTGGAATATGCATTGAGATCCGGATCGCCATCTTTGACATCATCAAAATGCACCGCAAGGCTCGCGCAAAGATGGGCTCCTGCAGAAAAGCCGCAGATGACCAGTTTTTTATTCCTTATTTGGTATTCATCCGCGTTCCTTCTCAGGAACCGCACTGCTCTTGAGATATCCTGCAGCGGCTGCTTTTTAAGAGGGACCGACATGGTGATGTCTGTCGTATATGTCAGGACAAATACATTCATCCCCCTGTTAAAGAACTCATTTGCCGGGAGCTCGCCCTCATGCGGCACGCACATACAGTAGCCGCCTCCGGGCACAAGGAGCATCGCGTCATGATCCTCCCCATCGGTGTGGAGATAGGCAAAAATATTTGGAACAAAGCCATATGCGGCAGCGTAATCATATTCGTCCTTTTTCCAAATGTACTCGCGCCTGAACATCTTTTTCGGCTGCTTCACGCCTGCAGGCTTCATTTCTTCCTCACTCACTTCCAGGGTAAAAGGCCGATCGCCGGCGCCGGGCTGCGCTGCATCCAGGACCGAATAGTATGCATCTTTGGCCTCGCACTTTCCCTTGAAGAGAAGCGGATAACTGGTCTCGCCCCTGAAGCCCGTAAGCCAGCTGTCCTCGTCGCGCAGATTCCAGAAGGTCACCGAGGTTATGTCAGCTCTTCCGGCTTTCTTTTCCTCAAGATACATTTCGAAGAACAATCTGTAGCGCTCCGCCAGAGCGCGCATGGATTCATCCGAAGGATCGGCGTTATGCATGTCGAGTTCGGTAATGTGGATCTGAATCCCCAGCGCTCCGTATTTCTGCAGCGCTGCTTTGTAGACTTCGGGATCGGGATGATCCATGAGAAGATGTGACTGGAGACCCACGCCGTCTATCAGTTTCCTGTCGATGAGAGGTTTCAGGATGTTCTCGATGATGAAATCCCGCTTCCACTCCAGCGAGGTCTCGTAATCATTGTAGAAAAGTGCTATATCTCCCGCATATTTTCTAGCAAACTCAAAGGCTTTTTCTACATAATCATTGCCAATCGTCTTTGTCCACAGGGACTTCCTGAAGCCGCCGTCCTCCACTGCCTCGTTCACGACATCGAAGGCGTATATCACTCCGGGATACTCATTCCGGACAAACTCAAGAACTGTTTTGATATAGCCCTCCATCCTGGCGAGCATGGTTTCCCGGTCCGCCAGCGGGCGCATTTCATTATATCTGTCATGGAAGAACCATTTGGGTGTCTGATTGTGCCATACCAGTGTGTGCCCGCGCATTGCAATGCCTTTTTTCTTTGCAAAATCCAGGAACGGAATCGCGTTTTCGAAGGTGAGAGCCGGTGAAAGGTCGAATTTTTCCGGGTCACGCTTGTTCGTCACCTTATCAAGGAAGAACGCGGGCTTCATTTCATTCTCGCAGGTGAAGCTGTTAAACTGCGAAAGGAGCAGTTTCATGTGCGCCGGCGTGTAAAGATTGAACCGCGAAATTGCCGCGCCCATCTTGAAATAAGGTTCGTAAGCGGTTTTAAGATCCATGACTGCTCCTCTCTTTGCTTA
>JAILGA010000021.1 GCA_024697225.1 Lachnospiraceae bacterium | reverse complement strand
CATGCACCCATGGTCCATCCGGCTGCGTAGTTGGTGTACAGAGGGATCGCATCGGTGTTGTCGCGGATGAGCTTCAGATCCTCAAGGAACTCGTCGGGTGTCTTCGGAAGGGACGTGATGCCGGCATCGGCGAATACCTTCTTGTTGTAGAGCACACCCTGTGCGTTGGCCATATAGGGTATACCATAGGCCTGTCCGTCATAGGACCAGGAGCTGACGAAGTTGAGCTGCTGTGAGAGATTATCCAGAGTATCGAAGGGCATGAAATAGGTTCCGAGATCGCTCTTGTCAACAGCCGGGATGTGCATGATATCGCCCCAGTCGCCGGTCGTCAGACGAAGAAGCGCATCCTCCGCGTAGTCTGTCACGCCTTCGGTTGTGACCGTGATCCCGGGGAAGTCCTCATTGAAGCTTGATATCATCGCCGCCATCGTTCCGTCCTCTTCGCGGTCGGTCTTGTGGTGGATGTACTTGATGCTCGCCGTGAAATCCTTGTAATCATCGAGATTGAGAGTAGTGTAGGTGGGCACGCCCTCAGGAGCCGCTGCTGTTTCCGCAGATTCGGCTGTTTCCGCGGCGTCGGCTGTCTCTGCGGCCGCTGCGGTATCTGTGCCCGCGTCGGCGGCGGGCTCCTCTTTTGTCTCCGCAGTCTGCCCTGCTGCGTCATCCGCCGGTGCCGTCGCGGGCTCACTTCCGCCGCAGGCCGCCAGAGATGCGGTCATCGCTGCTGTCAGTACCAGTGCCAGTGCCTTTTTCTTCATGTTGCTGTCCTCCTTCCGAGTTTTGTTTGAGTGAGTTGCTTAAATTAATAACTTGAATTTGCGATTAAATTAAGTTACACGTGATAAATTTAATTATGCATATTAGCCAGTAAAACACAATACTTTTGGTAAAATTTACCGCATAAAAGTAAAAATGCGCAAATAGAATCAACTATTTGCGCATATCTGGTGACTAATTAGGTTAAAATTTACTTTAGTTAAGTAAATTAATCGGCTGAATTGCTTTCTGAATTGAAGAAGAGCTTTCCTTTTCGATAAGCCGCCCGCTTACGACTACGACTCCGCGTCTGTAGTTCTCTCCGCGCAGCTTGTGGAGCAGATTGTGAACCGCGCGTCTGGCCATCTCGCGCGTGTCAACATCCCAGGTGGTGATGCCGATGTCACAGAAGCCGGGGTACAGATAGTTGTCATACCCGACGACGGAGATATCATGCGGGACCGAATACCCGCGCTCGCGCAGCTTCCGGATAAGCATGGCAGCCGCCAGATCGCAGTTACATACAAAAGCGGACGGCATCTCATCGGGCAAAACAAAGTACTGTTCGGGATCAAGTTCACCCGTGACCCGGTCGCGATCCCTGAGGATCCAATCCTCGCGCACCTCCTGCCCGTGTTCCATCACAGCGCGCAGATATCCGAGATAACGGTCTGTTATGGAGCTTGTCGCGAGCAGCGTCCCCACAAAACCGATATGCTCATGTCCCAGGGAATACAGGTAGTTGGCAAGCATATAAGAGCCGTAAAAGCTGTCGGATATGACCGCATCCGCGTCATGCGCCGGCTCGGTAAAATCGAGGTAGACCGTAGGGGCGCCCAGCTGTTCAAGCATTTTAAGATAGGGGGCCGCAACCTTGCCTATGACGATCACCCCGTCACAGAGGCCGTCTCCGATGATATCCGGTACAACGGTAGCAGTCTCCTTTTCAAGAGAGATCCCCTCCAGAAGCATAACGCAGTCCTTTGCGGCTATCTCCGCAGCTACAAGCTGCTGAAGATGCGCGTAGAACGTGACATATTTACCAAGATAGCGCTCGGCCACAAGAAGACCTATGCGAAAACCGGTCCTTTTTTCAACGCTGCTCCTTCGCGCCTCGCCCTTGACATAGCCCATTTCCTGTGCGGTCGCCAGTATCCGCGTCCGCACCTCGGAACTCATGCCTTTCTGGCCGGAGAGAGCTTTGGAGACCGTGACCGTGCTTACTCCGACCCGCGCCGCTATATCACTGAGGCGTACTGCTTTGCTCATCGGCTCACCTTTCCCGCCGTAGCTCCGGATCCGTATTCATGGCCGGAGCATCTGCGTCGTTTTGTGTATTATATTTGCTTTGGCTAAAAGCCGCAAGCCCCGTATCGGATCAATGCGGAGAATTTCAGAAAATCATTGTACCCCCGCCGGATTTGATATATAATCATTGTTTGGTAGTTTAAACCGCGGTTTTTAAGAAAGATGAGGTTACGAAATGGCAGCATTAGATCTGAGCAAACATGGTATTACCGGAGCTACGGAAGTCATCCACAATCCCTCGTACGAGTTTCTGTATGAGGAGGAGATGAAGCCGGATCTCACGGGCTTTGACAAGGGCGTTATGACAGAGCTTGATTCCGTCAACGTCATGACCGGCGAATTTACAGGCCGTTCCCCCAAGGACAAATATATCGTCATGGATGAGAATTCCAAGGACACCGTGTGGTGGACAACCGAGGAATATCCCAATGACAACCACGTGATGAATCAGGAAGTGTGGGAGACTGTCAGGGATCTCGCGAAGAAGGAGCTCTCCGGCAAGCGTCTCTTTGTTGTGGACGCATTCTGCGGCGCCAACAAGGACACCCGCATGGCAGTGCGCTTCATCATGGAAGTCGCATGGCAGGCACATTTCATCAAGAACATGTTCATCCAGCCCACCGAGGAGGAACTGGCAAACTTCGAGCCCGACTTTGTCGTTTACAACGCTTCCAAGGCCAAGGTTGAGAATTACAAGGAACTGGGACTCCGCTCCGAGACCTGCGTGGCTTTCAATATCACAAGCCGCGAGTCCGTCATCATCAACACCTGGTACGGCGGTGAGATGAAGAAGGGTATGTTCTCCATGATGAACTACTACCTTCCTCTCAAGGGCATCGCTGCAATGCACTGCTCAGCCAACACCAATATGGAAGGCAAGAATACGGCGATCTTCTTCGGTCTCTCCGGAACCGGAAAGACCACACTTTCAACCGATCCCAAGCGTCTCCTGATCGGCGATGATGAGCACGGCTGGGACGACAACGGCGTCTTCAATTTCGAGGGCGGCTGCTATGCCAAGGTCATCAACCTCTCCAAGGAGAATGAGCCTGACATCTACAATGCCATCAAGCGCAATGCTCTGCTTGAGAATGTCACGGTCGATGAGAACGGCAAGATCGATTTCGCAGACAAGAGCGTTACCGAGAACACCCGCGTGTCCTATCCCATCAACCACATCAAGAATATCGTGCTGAACGTCAATCCCGTGAGTGCGGGCCCCGCAGCCGACAATGTCATCTTCCTGTCAGCTGATGCTTTCGGAGTACTTCCTCCGGTTTCCATCCTCACTCCCGAGCAGACTCAGTACTACTTCCTGTCAGGCTTCACAGCCAAGCTCGCAGGTACGGAGCGCGGCATCACAGAGCCCACCCCCACTTTCTCGGCTTGCTTCGGACAGGCATTCCTGGAGCTGCATCCCACAAAGTACGGCCAGGAGCTGGTGAAGCGCATGGAGAAGTCCGGTGCGAAGGCTTATCTTGTGAACACAGGCTGGAACGGAACCGGCAAGCGTATCTCCATCCCCGATACCCGCGGTATCATCGATGCGATCCTCAATGGCGACATCAAGAAGGCGCCTACAAAGATGATCCCGATCTTTGATTTCGAGGTTCCCACAGAGCTTCCGGGCGTGGATACGGGTATCCTCGATCCCAGAGACACCTATGCCAACGCTTCCGAGTGGGAAGAGAAGGCAAAGGATCTCGCGGGCCGCTTCATCAAGAACTTCAAGAAGTACGAAGGAAACGAGGCCGGCAAGGCTCTCGTCGCAGCGGGTCCTAAACTTTCTTAAGGAACAGCACCCCCGGAAAAAATAATAGCCGTGGAGAGATGCTTGCATCTCTCCACGGTTTTATTTTTTCCGGGGGCGGACAAGACGCGAAGCGTCTCTGTCCGCCCGAAACGAGAGATGCGAAGCATCTCGAGTGTGGGTGCTGTTAACAGAAAGACGCGAAGCGTCTCTTGTTTTGGATACTTCTACAGCAGCGCCCTGTACACCTCGCTTTTAGGCATCCCTCTGTCCTTCGCAACACGTTTCATGGCTTCTTTTTTGTCCAGCCCCTGATCCATATATATCTTTACATGTTCGGGGATTGGTACCTCGGCCCATTTCTCGCGTTCTTTGAGAGCTTTTGCTTCAAAGCCTGTGCCCTCGATCACGATCACGTACTCGCCCCGCGGTTCGGCTTCGGAATAAAGAGCAGAGGCCTCTTCGAGCGACATGATGCGGACTTCCTCGAATTTCTTGGTGAGCTCCCGGCAGAGGGCTATGCGCCTTGCGCCGCCCAGTGTCATGATCAGATCATCAAGCAGGGCGCGAAGGTGATGCGGCGCCTCATAGAGCACTATGGTCCGGGGTTCAGACTGCAGCGCCTCAAGGATGGTACTTCTAAGTTTCCTGTCCTCGCGTCCCGGCAGAAAGCCTTCAAATACAAACCTGCGGGAGTCGAGACCGGATAGGGAAAGGGCTGTTATCACCGCGCTGGGTCCCGGGAGAGAAGTGACGTTTACGCCTGCTTCCCTGCATCTTGCCACAAGCTCCATCCCGGGGTCGGAGATCGCGGGTGTCCCCGCATCGGTAACAAGTGCCACGTCGTGTCCCTGAGAGATATAATCTGCCAGCTCATCAGCCTTCTCAAAGCGGTTATGATCATGATAACTGGTGAGGGGAGTGTGGATATCAAAGTGATTTAAAAGCCGCAGAGTGTTTCTGGTATCCTCTGCGGCTATCATATCTACCGAGACAAGAGTCTCAAGAACCCTTGAGGTTATGTCTCCGAGATTTCC
The DNA here is from genome assembly GCA_024697225.1 of Lachnospiraceae bacterium. GTDB lineage: Bacteria > Bacillota > Clostridia > Lachnospirales > Lachnospiraceae > Butyrivibrio. The sequence continues at coordinate 2,886 of JAILGA010000021.1, read as the reverse complement.
TATGGGTGTTGCACAGATATAGAGCGTGCCCGTCATGTTTCGCTGCCCTGGTTCCGGTCTTCGCCGCCGTTTCCGGGTCTTGTGTTCTTTCTGCGGCGGTTTCTGTTGTTTCTGTTCCTGCCATGTCCTCCCTGACCGCCTTCGGCATTCTGTTCCCGGCTGTTTCCTTCAGGATTCTGGGCTTTGTTTCGCTGGCCGTTTTCTGCAGAAGCCTGGCGATCACTCCGTCTGGAGGACTGATCACCGCCCTGCTTCGGTGCTTGGCCGTCTGTTCTGTTTCTTCTGCCGTCGCCCTGCTTCCTGCGGTTTGGACGTCTGCGCTCGCGGCCTTCCTCCGGATTGCCGGAATCGGAGGAGTTATTCATCTCTTCTTCCTTTTCCTTGTTCTGCCGCTCGATGGCCGCGGCTATAGCCTGCTCCTTGGCATTTTTGATCGCCTGTTCCCTGGCTTCCTTCTGGTCGGATTTTCGCGTGAGGTCGATCTTGGGCTTCTTCCTTCGCTTGTGGTTAGATTTGACAAATTCGAGTTCGGAAGCGGCAAATTCGCGTATCTCGCGGTCGTCTCCCACATCGACGACGACCTTGGCGGTCTGTCTGAGCACATTTACAGATATAACGGTGCCCGTCATCCCGTCGGGTGTGGTGGCCTCATCGCCGACTCCCGGAAGCAGCTTGTTGATCTCTTCGTAGACCTCTTCCTCGTTTCCGAGGCAGCAGAGGAGTCTCCCGCAGGTTCCGGAGATCTTGGAAGGATTGAGGGAGAGGTTCTGTTCCTTTGCCATTTTAATCGAAACCGGCGCAAAATCTGAAAGATAGGTGTGGCAGCACAGACTCCTGCCACAGATGCCGTATCCGCCTATAAGCCTTGTCTCGTCTCTGACGCCGATCTGACGCAGTTCTATCCTGGTTTTGAAGTGGCTCGCCAGATCCCGGACGAGTTCTCTGAAATCCACGCGTCCGTCAGCCGTGAAGTAGAACAGGATTTTGGAATTGTCCCAGGTATACTCCGCGGCAATGAGCTTCATCTCCAGACCGCGCTCCCTGATCTTATTCCTGCAGGTCATGAAAGCGTCCTTTTCTCTTTCTCTGTTGGCGGCCTCCTGTTCCAGATCGATACGGTTTGCAGGGCGCACTATCTCCCTGAGCGGCTGCACCACATCACTGTCTTCAACATCGTGGGGCGGGATAACTACTGTGCCGAATTCCTTGCCTCTTGAGGTTTCCACTATAACCCCGTCACCGCGGTGCAGTTCATGTTCACCGGGTGAGAACCAGTATGTTTTTCCTGGTGATCTGAATCGAACACCGATCACATTTTTCATATATAAAACTCCTTGAACAGTTTAGTATTCTCTTTAAGATCCGTAGAACGACAGCTGTCTCTTGCCGCTCCTCTTAGATTTGTAAAGGGCTTTGTCAGCCGCTTTGTAGAGAGTATCGAAATCATCACCGTCGGCAGGGAATACGGCTGCGCCCGAGCTTGCGGTTATCTCACGCATCACGCCTTCTCCCGCGCGGAAAGAACTGATGAAATCACGGATCTTTTTGGCTTCCTTTTCTATGGTATCTTCGTTGGGGATGTTTTTAACAAACACCATAAATTCGTCTCCGCCGATGCGGCCGATCACATCGGAGGCGCGGAACATGGAGCTTAAGCTGAAACCGAACTCATGCAGCACATCGTCGCCGAAGGAGTGTCCCATGGTGTCGTTGACTCCCTTGAAATCGTCTATATCGAGAATGAACAGGAGCGACTGCGTAGTGGGATTGGCGCTCATGAACTCGCTTATGTCGCGCTCCGTGGCAGCTTTGTTCTTAAGGCCCGTAAGCTGATCGCTGTCAGCCTTGTCTCCCAGGAGTCGGCTTTCTTTCTGCCTCTTGATCTTGGATACGAGGTTAAGAATGATGAGAAGGGCAAAGAATACCACAACACTTATTATCAGCTCGATGACAAACTGTCTGGTGCTGTTGAAGTAGATGTTGGCCAAGGAGTTGATATAGGCGCTGCTCACGCTTATGCAGGCAGCCCAGGATACGCCCTGAAGCGGTATTTCAATGACAGTATAACCGTTTGTGGCGTCATATATGGCATAATCGTCATGCTGGATGATGTGGTATTTTGCCGTGGTTGATGCGGTCCCGCCGATAAGCTTCCAGTAATCATCTCCGCGCACGAAGTAATCGGATACGTCCGAGCGCATAAGTATCTTTCCGTCATGATTGACTATTGTCATCAGGGCTTTGGCTTTGCCGGTCTTGGCAAGGAGTTCTCCCCACGACGAATCGAAGTAGGCGCAGTAGCCCTTGCCCCCGCCCGCATATTCAAAGGCGCAGGCACATACAACGGCTCCGATGTCCTCGTTCAGATCGGTCATCCCGTCTTCCGTGATATGGAAAGTATCAATATCTCCGGGCTGAAGAGCTTTGATGGTATCCAGTATATCGGGAGAGAGAGCGATCTCGCCGCCGTCTTCGGCTGATGAATATACGCATTTTCCGTTGTCGTCGAGAGCCACCGCCATATAGCCCGTGCCGGTTATAACCGCATCTCTCAGGCGTGCGATGATCCCGGGGTCGTCCACGGAAAGACTATCGGCCGGCGACAGGGCATTCTTCATCATTTTTGTCATACTGAGATCTGTCGTGAGACGGATATCCACTGATCTTTCAAGCAGCAATGCATCTGCCACCACCTCGGCCTGAGCGCGGTGAGTGGAATCATCGATGGTATGATTCAAAAAGATTGCCAGAAAAATGGCGATCGCGATCAGAAATAAAATGATGGGCGTAAACCATTGGGAATACTGCTTTAACCACTTTCGTATGGCGTTAGTCATCGGCATTACCACCTTCCTCCTGCTCACCCGGCAGGACATCGTCGGTCAG
>JAILGA010000011.1 GCA_024697225.1 Lachnospiraceae bacterium | reverse complement strand
CGTCAGTATAAGGTCACCGCCCTCGCATACCTTAAGGCGCTCCGCAACATTTAACAAAGTCGAAGAAAGCAGAATCTCTCGTTCGCTGTCGGAGTCACCTGCAAGCTCAAAGGCTCTGTCCCTCAGAGATCCGATCGCTGCTTCATCCCCCGCAAAAAGCTCTCTGTTCGTGGCCCCCGGTACGTCAACCGCCACAACGCACGGAAAGACCGAGGCGATGGTGTCCGTAAGGTACTCGTTTATATTTCCGGCTTCATCATTAAACATGTTCAGATTGACCACCATCACTCCGCCGGGCTCCAGATGATCCTTCACCATTTTGAAGAATTCCACGGAGCTCATGGAGAAAGGGATCGTGATATCGCGGTAGGCATCCACCATTATGCAGTCATACTTCCCGTCATCCGCCTGCAGAAACGCCCTGCCGTCATAAGTATATACCTCAATATCATCGGAGAGTTCAAAATATTCTCTGGCCAGCTTTGTTATGTCGCCGTCTATCTCCACACCCTTTATCCGCGCAGCGGGAAAAAAGTGAGAAAGCTGCGTGGCCCAGGTTCCCGTCCCCATTCCGAGGACAAGAGCAGAGGGATTTTCCTTTTCGGAAAAAGCAGCCATCACCGGCGCCGCCAGGGCGTAGTCGTAATACATCCCCGTCAGATCGCCTTCCTTCATGTGTATTGACTGTACTCCGAAGAGCACATTGGTGGAAAGTATCGTTGCCTGCTTTGTATCTCTCACCTGCAGATAGTTGTATACTGACTCGCCCTCATAAGTCAGATCCTTTTCCCAGAACGCGAAGCTGTCGGAATTGCCGAATACGGCGCAGATGATAAAAAGGATCGCAGATATAATAACACCTGTTTTCTTTTTCCCCGAGGAAATATAATATGCCCCCGCTATGACTATGAGAACTCCCGAAAAGATGAGAAATGTGACCGCTGTGCCGACTGCGGGTATGGTCACAAATGTGGGAAGAAAGGTACCTATTATGCTGCCTACCGTATTCCAGGCACCCAGAGTGCCCACAATACTGCCGTTGTTGTCCAGGCTGTTGACCGAATACTTGACCAGCGAAGGCGTTACCGTTCCCAGAAGGAACAGGGGAAATACAAAGATGATCATGCACGCCGCAAAAGCCGCCCATACGAGAAACCAGGTATTAACCGCTATGACCATTATACCGGTCACCGCAAGTATCACATATTTGCCGGCGAGGGGTATGGCGGCTATCCACACGCCCGCGATCAGGATGCGCCCGTAAAGCTTTCCGGGGTCGTCATTTTTGTCGGCGGCCAGGCCGCCGTAGACATTGCCCAAAGCCATGGCTATCATAATGGTTCCGATTATGATGGTCCAGACTATCTGCGACGAACTGAAATACGGAGCAAGAAGCCTGCTCGCCCCCAGCTCCACTGCCATCACAGCCATTCCGGAAAAGAATTCCGTCAGATACAGATACCAGCGCCTGTTCAGTATGGCGGCATGTTCATTCAAATGCTTATCCTCCCGTGAATCTGTTACGTACCAAGCCCGGTACGCCTGATATGGATATATCGCTATTTCAGATCCTTATGCGGATCCTTAACGCCGGATGCGGGCTCATTCTCCATGGCGGCAAGGTACATCCTCTCACCGGAAAAATATTGTCCGCATTTTGACAGTTCCTCCAGAACCTTGTCGTATCCGGTCTGGGTTTTGTACCAGGAATCCCTGCCGATACCGCGGGTCTTTGCCGGACACAGGATTATCCTGACATCCGTGAATTCAGATGCTATGGTCATGCCCGCGCGCCTTGAATGAAAGGCCTGGCAGCACAGTATCAGGGATGAAACGGATATCTTCTCCCTCTCAAGAACCTTTCTGGCATTGATCGCATTCTGAAAGGTGTTGACCGATTCATCTTCACGCAGAATAGCGCTCTCGGGAACGCCATGCAGAAGAAGCTCGTTCCTCTGATACTCCCACTCCGTAGAGGGAAAAGACTTTCCGACCTTTTTGGCATCGGCTTCTATCTCCGCAAAGACCTCCTCCGGAAGTCTGCCGTCATTTCTTGCGACGCGCTCCATTTCATCGCGGAAATCGCGGTATCTCTCTCCGAACCTTCCGGTGGGCATGATATACGGTGCATAGCCTTCCTGAAAAAGCTTCGCGCCTCTTTTTGCGGGCTCTAATCTTGCAGAACCGCATACAAGTATCAGATCGGCTTTCCGGGGTTCATCCTCAGGAAAGATAAAATCAGTTACGGCTTCAAGAAGACCGTTCATCGCGCGCAGATCTTAACGACTTCACCCACATAGAGGATGTGATCGTCGCCGTCGGGATAGAATTCTTTGTCAAGGCCGGGGATAGTAAAGCCTTCCGGCAGAAGCTCCTGTTTGAACATTGTCGTGCACATGATCACGGTCGATGCCTCGTCGATATAGGGTATCCCCTTCTCACGCGCGGCGTGGAGTCTGGCACCGGCCAGTTTATCCTCATCGCGTCCCGATACCGTACCCATAAACTTGTACTCACGGCTGTATGTCTCGTGATCAAGGAACGACAGCGAGAATACGCCGGAACTGTCGATGCATTCCTTTGTAAAGCGGGATTTTCTCACAAACACAAAGACAACGTCCTTGCCCCAGATCACGCCCACTCCTCCCCAGGAAGCGGTCATGGCATTCACTTTGCCGTCCTTTTCAGACGTTATAAGCGCCCAGTTCTTGCCAATTGCCCTGTAAAAGCTCTCCTGATACTGGTCAGGGGTGATGGGCTGAAATACATGATATTCGTATTCTTTGGCCATATCTCTCTCTCCTCTGTTAACGGCTGTTGATATGTGACTTAGAAATCCCTTATCGCATCCTCCTCCGAGAGTCCTGTATTCTCGACACTAAGGATCTCCAGATCATAGCTTATCTCGGGATTGACCCGGACCGTAACCCGATCCCCGGCGCGATGTCCGATCAGCGCCTTGCCCAAAGGTGATTCAATGGAGATCAGTCCCTTGAGGGAGTTTCCCCTCACGGTCGTGACGATCTTGTATACCTCTTCCTCATTGTCATCGAGTATCTTTACCCTCACGGTCTTATTCATTCCGACCTGATCCTCAGCTGTGTGATCCTCGATTATATGAGCGGTGCGGATGCTCTTCTCCAGAAAACGTATACGGCTCTCATTCTCGTTCTTCGCCTTTTTGGCCGCATAGTATTCAAAGTTCTCCGAGAGGTCGCCCTGCGCCCTGGCTTCCTTGACATGCTCAAGAAGTTCCTTGCGAACCACGAGCTTTCTGTGCTCGATCTCGCGCTCCATATCCTCTATATCTTTTTTTGTCAGTCTGTCATTCATTTCTCTTTATCCTTGTAAAAGAACGCCGGCAGTTTTGCCCGCCGGCGTTCTCTATGTTTCTTTGTCTGTTTTCTGATGGAAACGGCTCTTAGGTCACTTCCTCAAGCCTTTCCGTCGGAACCCAGCACATACTTGATCTTGTGTGCCACCATGTCCTTGACGGCCTGGCGGGCGGGCTTTAAGTACTGTCTGGGATCAAAGTGATCGGGATGCTCCGCGAAGTACTTGCGGATATTTCCTGTCATTGCAAGACGGATGTCAGAGTCGATGTTGATCTTGCAGACCGCAAGCTTCGCCGCCTGACGCAGCTGCTCTTCCGGGATACCTACAGCATCGGGCATCTTCCCGCCGTAATCATTGACCATCTTGACAAATTCCTGAGGAACCGACGATGAACCGTGAAGCACGATGGGGAAGCCGGGAAGCCTCTTGATGCACTCTTCGAGCACGTCGAAGCGGAGCGGAGGGGGAACAAGGATGCCGTCTGCATTGCGCGTGCACTGTTCGGGTGTGAACTTGTATGCGCCGTGAGATGTTCCGATGGCGATCGCGAGGGAATCGCAGCCGGTCCTGGAAACAAATTCCTCGACCTCTTCGGGACGGGTATAGCTCTCCTTACCGGACTCAACCACGACCTCATCCTCGATGCCCGCAAGAGTTCCGAGCTCAGCCTCGACCACAACACCCTTATCATGGGCATATTCCACGACCTGCTTTGTCAGCGCGATGTTGTCCTCAAAGCTCTTGGAGGAAGCGTCGATCATGACGGATGTGAAGCCTCCGTCGATGCAGTCCTTGCAGAGTTCAAAGGTATCGCCGTGATCGAGATGGAGAGCGATCGGGATATCGGGATTGAGTTCAACCGCAGCCTTGACCATAGCTACCAGATACTGATGGTTAGCATAGGCTCTGGCGCCCTTGGAAACCTGAAGAATAACAGGGCTCTTCAGTTCGGAAGCTGCCTCTGTGATACCCTGAACTATCTCCATGTTGTTGACATTGAATGCTCCGATCGCATATCCGCCGTCGTAAGCCTTGGCGAACATATCCTTGGTGGTTACCAGCGCCATATTTATACCGTCCTTTCTTGAAAAACAACTATTTGTTAATGTACTACATGCAGGGTATTATATCACGAATTTGAAAGCGTGACAATCATTCAAACCTCAGAAATCTTGAGTGTGCGAGGAAATTCTCCTCATCTCTCTCCATGCCTCTCGCATATTTATAAACTACGGCGGTGTTCCGCGGCAGCGTCACCGTGAGGATGCCGTTTTTGACATACTTCTCCTCCGCAGAGGTATGATACCCGGCTCCGCCTGTCATAATGAGCTGTCTTACAACGGCATTTGCGGAGATCCCAAGCACATGCACATCATAGTCGTATGTCACGGCGTATTCGTTGCGGTTTATGAGCACGACGCTCGCCTGATCCGGCAGGAATCTGCCGTAGGCCAGCACACCCGGCTCCGCCTCAAGTTTGAGCAGCGAGCCCCGCCTGAGTTCCTCGTTCTCCCTATGTATGCGGATCGCGTCCCTGTGAAATGCAAGAAGCCCCTGATCCTCACTGCCCCAGGGATATGTCCTTCTGTTGTCGGGATCGGTGAAGCCGCACAGACCTGCCTCGTCGCCGTAATAGACTGTGGGAGCGCCCGGCCAGGTCATCTGCAGCAGCACGGCCTCTCTGAATACGGGCTTGCTGATCCCTTCAGAGGCGGCAGCGCAGCCAAGGGCATAGCTCCTTCCCACTTTATTATTTGTTCTCGTCAGAAATCTCGAATGGTCATGATTGGAGAGCTCGTTCATGGCCATTGAATATGACCGCTGAGTGAAGGATCCGGCGGCGTGACCTCTTATGCTCTCCCAGAAGCGGCCCACATCCCCCACAGCAGAGGGATCATAGTCGTCACTGTGCTTCTCCATACCTGTGAAAAATCTGCTCACGGGATCCATAAAGCCATCGTAATTCATCACGGAATCCCATTCGCCGCCTGAGAGCCAGCTTCTTGCATTACCATAATGCTCGGCGATTATCACCGCATCGGGATTGGCCGCTTTTACGGCTTTTCTGAACTTCTTCCAGAAGCTGTGATTATACTCCGGGCTGTGGCCCAGATCCGCGGCCACATCCAGTCTCCAGCCGTCGGCACAGTATGGAGGAGACACCCACTTTCTCGCGATATCAAGGATCTCCTTCTCGAGTTCGGCAGATCCCTCATAATTCAGCTTCGGCAGGGTGTCATATCCCCACCAGCCCTCGTAATATGAGTTGTATGGCCACGCCTCCCTGCTAAAGGTAAAATAGTTCCTGTAGATACTGTCTTCGCTTACATAGGCACCCTTCTCATATCCGGGCCTTCCCTCATAGATCCGCTCTCTGTCCATCCACTTGTTAAAGGAACCGCAGTGATTGAACACGCCGTCGATGATCACCTTTATCCCGCGCTCGTGCGCCTTATGCACAAGGAGAGCAAATAGCGCATCACTCGCGTCCTGATTCTCAGGTGATGAAACTCTGGATATATAGCGCGCCGCCTGCGAATTATCGCTTGCGCCTCTTTTAAGGAGAGCTCCGCTGTCTGCGACTATCCTTCCGAAATGGGGATCTATATGCGAATAATCCTGAGTGTCGTACTTATGAGTGGAAGGCGAACAAAAAACGGGATTGAGATAAATTGCTTCGATACCGAGTTCCTTGAGGTAATCGAGCTTATCCATGACACCCTGAAGATCTCCGCCGAAAAATTCACGGATATCTCCGCCGTCGGCTGAGGGCAGCTGGTTCCAGTCCTGCACCCTGATCACCGGCGCGTTGTTGTAGCTGTACTCGTCGGAGAGCACATCGTTCGAAGTGTCTCCATTGCAGAAACGATCGACGAAGATCTGATACATGACACAGCCCTCCGCCCACTGCGGTGTGAAGAAACCCGGGATAAATCTGAACATGGCCTCGGGTTTTCTGTCCTCAGCTGCGCCGTTTCTGTCGTATACTACTGTCTGCTGCGGGGATCTTATCTCAAAGAAATACTCAAGTTCACTCTCACCCAGAAGGGTCTTAGCCCGCCACATGAAAAAGCCGTTCTCCTCTACGGGATCGCGGTTCATGGCCCGCCGCAGAAGTATCTTTTCAACAGAACCGTCCTCGACATGCTCCGTTTCACACCTGATAAGATCGACGCTCTCTACATCCCTTCCGGTCCTGATCCTTATTTCTACCGTCTCTCCCGCATTTGCCTGAACGGGATCCAGAAATGCGGCAGACATGTCATGGAAGATCTCATCGGGTATAAGCATATATTATCCTCATTTGTTTATTCTTCATTGACTGATTCTGCCAGTATCTGTCTTCGGCTTTACTTATCTCACGGGGTGCTGAACAGGTTTTCAAATTCTTCCCTGCTTATCTTTTCCTTCTCCATCAGCAGTTCGGCCGATCTGTGGAGCACATCCATATGAGCGGTGATGATCTCCTTGGCCTTCAGGTAGCAGGTATCGATAATGTTCTTGACTTCCCTGTCGATCTCGCCTGCCATCTGTTCACTGTGCTTGTGGCGGTGTCCCAGATCGTAGCCCAGAAAGACGTCGTCCGCCTCCTCTTCATAGCTTATGGTACCTATGTGGCTTGACATGCCGTACCTTGTGACCATGCGTCTTGCCTGGCCGGTAGCCTTCTTTATATCCGAACTCGCGCCGGTTGTTATGTCATCGTCGCCAAAGATCAGTTCCTCAGCAATACGGCCTCCCAGCGATACCATGATCTCCTCAAGCATTTTCTGCCTTGTGATGAACATCTCATCCTTTTCGGGAAGCGGCATAGTATAGCCCGCAGCTCCCAGTCCCGTAGGGATAATGGACACCGTATAAACAGGTCCTACGTGGGGCAGCACATGGAAGAGAATGGCGTGACCCGACTCGTGGTATGCCGTTATCTTCTTCTCCTCATCCGTTATTATGCGGCTCTTCTTCTCGGTGCCGATACCAACCTGTACAAAGGCTTCCCTTATATCGGTCTGATTTACTATGCGTCTGTCCTTCATGGCAGCTTTTATCGCGGCTTCATTCAGGAGATTCTCAAGATCAGCGCCTGTAAAGCCCGCCGTGGTCTGAGCCACCTGCTTTAGGTCGACATCCTCGGCAAGGGGCTTGCCGTCGGCGTGGACCTTTAATATCTCTTCCCTACCCTTTACATCCGGGCGGGATACGGTGATCTTCCTGTCAAATCTTCCCGGACGAAGTATTGCGGGATCCAGGATATCCACTCGGTTTGTGGCGGCCATCACGATTATGCCCTCGTTGGTTCCGAAGCCGTCCATCTCGACCAGCAGCTGGTTCAGGGTCTGTTCCCTCTCATCGTGGCCTCCGCCCATGCCTGTGCCGCGGCGCCTGGCCACAGCATCTATCTCGTCGATGAAAACGATACAGGGTGAGCTGGCTTTGGCTTCGGCAAAGAGATCCCTGACACGGCTTGCGCCCACACCCACGAACATCTCAACGAAATCCGATCCCGAAATGGAAAAGAACGGCACCCCCGCCTCACCTGCTATGGCCTTGGCAAGTAGCGTCTTTCCGGTTCCGGGAGCGCCCTCAAGAAGTATTCCCTTGGGGATCCTCGCTCCTACTCTTGTGAAGCGCTCGGGATCCTTCAGAAAGGTTATGATCTCCTGCAGCTGCTCTTTTTCCTCTGCAAGACCGGCCACATTTTCCATGGTGATCTTGTTGTCCTCCGGAGAGGATCTCCTGGCGCGGCTTTTGCCGAAATTCATCATCCTTGCGCCCTGACCGCCCATGCCCTGCATGCCGCTCATAATCACAAAGAAAAAGACTGCAAATATTATCATCAACAGTGCCGGGAGCCAGGTCATCAGATTGAAGCCCTCGGGTGAAACATCCCTGACATCCGGATCAATATGATTCTCCCGCAGAAGACTCTCCGCCTCGCCCACATCGGTGACATACAGGGTCTTTCTGCTGCCGTCCCGGAGCGTTATCCGGACCGAGCCCGTCGGTACTTCCCTGTTCTGCACTATGATGGCATCGGCCACCGAACTGTTCGCCAGATCCTGTGCCAGTTCGCCCATTGTATAGGCCGTGTCTCCCATCGTGGCTGTGCGGCCTTTATTGTACTCAAGGATTATTACAAAGATGACTATCGCAAGTATCAGCCAGAAATAAAAAGAAAATCTTCGTTCGCCGTTTTGATTATTCAATACTATCGCCTCTTATACTTACTCTATGAAAACTCCACCACGCCGATATACGGCAGATTCCTGTACTTTTGATCATAGTCGAGCCCATAGCCCACCACGAATTTGTCCGGTATGACAAATCCCGTATAGTCCACTTTGACATCCGTCTCCCTGCGGTCCGGCTTGTCGAGAAGAGTCGTGAGCTTCAGGCTGGCAGGTCCCCTGTCCTTCAAAAGCGGCATCAGATAAGAAAGTGTCCGCCCCGAATCGACGATGTCCTCAACAAGAAGCACATCCTTTCCCTCGAGACTCTGATCCAGGTCCTTTACTATGCGCACCACTCCGCTTGTCTTTGTGCCGCCGCCGTAACTTGAGACTGACATGAAATCCAGCGTCACCGGCACGGTTATCCTCTTTGCCAGCTCACACAGATAAAAGCTCCCGCCTTTAAGTACACATATCATATGCAGGGTCTTACCCGCGTAATCGGCGCTGATCTGAGCCCCCAGCTCCCTTATGCGGTCATCGACTTCTTCCTCACTGAGCATCTGCACGATGTGTTCTGCCATAAAACCTCCCGGTCAGCTCCTGCTGCGCCTTATTACTCTCGTTTTAATCTTACCTCCAGTACCCGCCTTGTCTCATCGTCCACAAACAGGCCCTGGCATCTGCGATATCCCGGGATCCACAGCACCATGTCCTCTGCGGCCATGATCCATATGCGATCCCTTTTATCCGCCGGGATCTTCAGGTCTATCATCTCTCTTGAGAGACGCTTTTTCAGATCTCCGACGTCGATCCTGTCTCCCGGCATCCTCTTTCTGAAGCATACAGACCTGCCTATTTTATCACAATCAAACCATTTTGTGTACGGATCGACGGGAATTTCTTTGCTCCCCGCTCCCGCATCAAATATCCTTATCCTGACTGTTCCGGTGCCGTTAAGCTGTATATCGTGATCGGTGAGATCCTGTATCGGTACAATTATGCTGTCTTCATGATCCCGGACATTCTTTCTGTTCCGAATTTCATATGCGGTATCCATTTTGCCTTTTCCGGCTCTCGTAACGCCGCTCACATCTGCAGTATCTGTAACGTTACTCTCTGTGTCTGCTGATCTTATTTCCTGCGCTCCTTCGACGAACACAGTGCGCTCCGCATACAGTCTGTCATATCTCCTTATAATATGCATACCGTCAGGCATGTCGAGGCTCACGGTGCCTTCGGTGCTCCCAATAAATCCCAGCGCCGCCTCCGTATGTGCTTCAGTCGCACCCGAAACCCCGGAAGCTTTCATCATTTTCCTCAGTATAAGCTTTCTCATGAACAGCGGTTCTTCCATCAGTTCCTTTACAGGCAGACTGACGGAGACCTTCTCACGCATCCCGTCAGAAGAAATGATCCGTTCCGTGCGGCAAAGCCAGTCAAACCGCCTCGCCGTCTCCTCCTCTATAAAATCAAGTGCCTCTCCCGCTCTCTCGGCAGCTGCTGCCAGATGTGCCGAAGAACGGCTGTTGATCTGCTCCGCAGCATAGGGAAGTATGTTGTGTCTGATCCGGTTTCTTGCATATTCGTCCGTACCGTTGGTCTCATCTTCGCAGATGTCATCTATGCCTTTTTGGACGAGAAATCTCTCTATTTCAGCGCGGGATGTGAAAAGAAGCGGTCTGATGATGTTAAGCTTCAGTTCTTCCATAAACGTCACGGGCCTTATCCCTGCCATCCCCTGAAGTCCCGCTCCGCGGAAAAGCTTGAACAGCACGGTCTCCGCCTGATCGTCCATATTGTGAGCGAGAGCCAGTCTGTCAGCCCCGAAATGATCCAGCGCTTCCGCAAATATCCTGTAACGGATACTCCTTGCCGCCTCCTCAAGAGACATTCCGGGCATCTGCGATTTTATATCATCTATGCGCCTGATCAGCACGGGAATCCCTCTGCTTTTGCAAAGGTTCTTCACAGCGTCCGCATCCCGGCCCGAAGTTTCCCTTATGCCGTGATCCACATGCACAACGCACAGAGAGAACCCAAGCACCTCCCTCAAAGCATACAATACCTCAAAGAGGCATCTGGAATCCGCGCCCCCAGACACACCCGCAAGGATCACGGTATCTTTTTTTACCATGTCATGTGAGACGATCACGTCTCTGATCTTACGGGTAAAAAGGTAATCCGCTTCCTTCGCGTGAATAAAGGGCGCTGCAAATGCCGCGCCCTCACTGTCATCACGATATCCGGTTTTCGAAAGATCATTCATGTCTGAACACTATCTCACCGTCGTATACCAGCCCCAGCTTTTCCTTCGCGATCTTCTCGATATACCCGCGGGTCTGGGTGTATTTCTTGTACTCCTCTATCTCTTCGGCCCTGGCCTCCTCGGCGGCTATATTTGTCTGCAGCTCTGTGATATAGGCTCTCTTCTCATCCAGCTGCTTCCTGAAGCCGTAGGTTCTGACAGATACCACAACCATGAGCAGCACCACAACGAATACCACAAGATACAAAGATATTCGCATTCTGCTATCTCTGCGGTAAACCGGTTTTGCCATCCTGCCTGCCATTATCCGAAGCTTATCTCCACCCGAAATTTCTGATTTATCAAAAAACGAAAATACGTACACATGTTATACGATTTTTTGTTATTTGTCAACCGCTTTTCCGGATTTACTTTTTCTTAACCTTCACCAGACAGGTATCATAAACAAGACCGTTTACCATCAGAGATATGCGTGCCTTGCCTTTTCTTATGGCGTGAACCCTTCCCGTTTTATCCACCCAGACTATATCGGGTCTGTCCGAGAGCCATTCATAGATCGTGTCGGTTCGTTTGTATTTAATCTTGATAAGCTTTGTCTTCCAGCGCTTTACCGTCACGGTATCATATTTAATGCGCGGCAATCTTACTTTGAGCTTCACCTTATATCTGGCCTTGCCGTAGTATACATAGATATTGACAGTGCCGTTCTTTTTTACGCCGATCTTGCCGGTGGTCTCGTTTATGGAGAGGATCTCGGGCTTAGTGGTTTCATATTTCGATGGATTGGCGGTCTCCACCATGCTTATCCGGCTTATCATGTAGAAGCTGTCGTAGGTTACGACGTTGGCCTTGTCAAAAGCGGGCTTCTCCACCTGTATCCTGCACTTGAAGACCATCCTTTTGCCGCGGTAGCCGTAGATCTCCACATCGCCTCTGGCCTTTGCGGTGACCTTTGCGCGCCATTTACCGCCTCTTTTTTTCAGACCCTTTACCTTGGCTATCTTTTTATCGCTCGTCTTCCATTTTGTGACCTTTACAGTGGAATAAATGGTGATCTTCTGTTTGGCGATCAGCTGCTTTGCAGTCAAAACCGTAGGATTGTCCTCCTCAGGATCAACCGGCTGCGGCACACCTCCCCTCACGACCACGTAACAAAGCGCTGTGCGCACAAAGTCGAGTTCTCTTGTGGTCACGCTTATCTCCACAGCGGTTTCTCCCCTTTTTGCCGCCGTGATGAGACCGTTCTGATCTATGACGGCAACGGAGGGATCCTCACTCTTATAACTCACTACATATCCGTAAGCGTTCGCCGGCATGATATCATAAGCTGTCTGGTAAGTATCACCGGGAGATAGTTCGATTTCCACCGTGTTGAATTTCACACCTGTCGCGGGGACAACAACAGTAACGGTCAGGTTTCCGCTCCAGTCGGCGCCGGTTCCGGAAACGACGCCACGCCCCGGCCCTGCAGCCAGCAGTCTGTCACCTATGACCCTCACGACCGACTGATCGTCGGTGGTCCAGATGATATCAGAGGGTGCCGTCCTCAGCTCCATCCCGTCCGGGGAACCCGTCACGCTCAGCGTTCTGGTGATCTGCGGCAGCTTCTCCTCAGACATGGCCTGATCGGCGGGCGAGCCAAGCACCAGTGTGATATATCTTCGATCAGGTTCGAAATCCCCTATATCCGTTATGCGTGAAGTCTTTATGGCGACCTCGACCTGCTGCTCTGAATCTTCTGCATTCACATAAGGTGACAGCGATACATCCGTCCCGAATTCCTGCACCCACAGACTGTACCCGCCATAGGTGGCAAATCCCACACCAACCGCGGTATAGGTTGAATTAAGCATCCTTCTGCGCCTGGTCTGCCCGCTGTAGGAGGCTGCTGTCTCCTTGAAATACTCCATCGCTTCCGCCTCTGTGAGTGCCCCGTTCTTCACATAAACAATGTTCTCTCCCGCAGAGGTGACACCGTCAAACATGCAGCCTGAATATGAAGAACCATCAGGTCTTTCCGAGGAATAAAGAACCGCTATCTCTGCGGCGCGCTGCATTGCTATCTTTTCGAGAGCATAGTCGTAGGACAGTTTGGGAAGGTTTAGATAATTGACAACCGAGCCATCCTGTGCGTAAGCCCAGGCATTCCTTCCGGATCTTAGTTCATTTATCAGAGGCAGCATCTCCCTTGCCCGGCTCTGACCGTAAGTGAATTCTATGGAGAAACTCTGTACTCCGTCCTCCTCAAAGGTGTCCGCTTCCTCTCTGCTTTCACTCTCCATGGGAGAGACCGCATTTCCCATGCAGTTTTCCATGGAAAAGAAGTCCTCCACATAGCCGCTTTCCGCCGGAGAAGCCGTGGCATACATATCCTTAACCGGATCCTCCGATGCGTATGCATTACAGAAAGGAATTCCGATGAATGCCAGAATATAAGCCAGTATCAGTGCTGACGCTTTTTTTACTAAGCTGCGCATGATCGATTATTTCCACAATAATGCCGTATTGCTATCAATTGTGCCAGTTCTCGATTCTTAAACCGTCTATGTCAGTAAAATCCTTCAAATTGTCCGTAACCAGTATATATCCCAAAGATCTTGCATGGCCGGCGATCATCTTGTCACGGTCCTGATTGTCTTTGGATTTCCCTTTTTTCCTGAGTTCTGCAAGAATCCGTCCAAATCCGATCCCTGCTGACAGATCAAAATCCAGCGTAACGATTCCTGCCAGGAATTTCTCCATGGCTTTGCGATTTCTGGCCGGATCAGAACTGTTTTCTATACCATATTCCAGCTCCGCATAGGTCACTACAGATATGCATACATCTCTGCCTACATGTTTTGACAGTCTTTTTGCACATTCTGAATCCGGATGTCTGATACTGTATATGATGATATTTGTATCCAGCATATACATCAGAGCGCCACCCTGTCATTGGGCATCTCTTCAGGTCTTCCGTCTGCCATAAAATCTTCTGTAAACATGGCTAGTCCGCTTCTGAAGGTATCTTCCACTGCATGTACAGGTGTTATGACCAAGGATTCTCCCACACGATTGATCACAACTTCAGCGGCCTCTATTCTATATTCCCTGGGGATCCTGATAGCCTGACTCCGTCCGGACATGAATGGTTTTGTTGTATATAATGCAGTATCCATGATCTCACCTCCGTCATAGTAATAATATGACATGATATATCTTGCGTCAAGAACATCATGTCCTTAGTAGAAAAATACGCCCCCGCCTGTGCGGCGGGGGCGCATATAATAATTCTCTCTTACTGTTGCTTCAGCTTACAGAACAACCTTTTCATTTTCTCCGATATTGAACCTGAACTCAAGGTCTCCGCCGTAAGCATACGTATCTTCACCCTCATTGTACTGCAGCCTGCACTTCATGGTTCCCTCTGTGCCGGCAGTGAGGTTGTATCCATAGTAAAGCCTGTATCTGATATCACTGCCTGCGTACAGCGTCTGGGTGCCGGTTGTCTTTATGCTGTTGAGGTCCGGTCTTATCTGGTTTCCGGTAAACTTGGGGACATACTCCAGTAATCCGGTATTGTGCCTGAAGTCCTTGCCCTCCCATTCATCTGAGCCGTCCTCCTTGCTGACATAAAGGTTTACGGCATCCGCATCCGTCAGCGCCACATCCTTGTCATACAGGGCAAAAATACCCGCTTCTATGCTTGAAGGCTTGAAGGTTGACGTATCAGTCTCATAATCCCACTCGTTACGACCGAAGTTCAGACCCGGTTCGCTGCCGTCCTTGGCATAGATCCTCCAGGCGATCCCCTTGCTTCCCAGAGCCTCATTCTCGGTAACATCATACAGTGTCTGAGGAAGCTCTATGCTTTTTGTCACACAATAGTCCATCTCTGTATCATGTTCATAATATGTCTGATAAAGCCTGATATCAGCCGGAGTAAACTTATCCTCTCCCGATCCCTTCTTTCTGTCCTTTATTAGCACGCTGACTTCACCCGCAGAAGCATCGTATGAAGGGTCGCAGCCCGCAAGATCACTGTACCATGCGTCCTCCAGATATTCCACATTCCGCTCTGCTACGGTGAAGCTCTCCGTCTTTGTCCCTGTAAGAATGCCGGAACCTGCAAATGTCAGAGTTGCTCCGCTGCCTACAGCCGTATTGTTCTGTCCTGTCACGGTCAGCATACCT
>JAILGA010000009.1 GCA_024697225.1 Lachnospiraceae bacterium | reverse complement strand
AAGGTGATGGCATTTCTCATATCATCCGTCATATTATCCGGTATGGTTCCGAAGCTCTTCGTCACCGTCAGTCCGCCGATCAGTTCATCGTAGTTGTTCTCTACGGTGATCGTCGCCTCGCCGTCCTTCGTAAACGCAGCTGTGTTTGTTTCAGTCGCGCCGACCTTGTAGATGGTCCTCACCGAGAAGTTTTCTACAGAGGCGTTTGTCTCGATCACCGTATAATCGCCCACAGGCAGGTTATCGGCGCTCCACTTACCATCTGTCATATCTGCATACGTAAAGGTCTCGCTGTAGTTCTCGGGGCCGGTCACGGTAAATGTGATCTTGTTCTTGTCCGCATCCGTGAGATTATCTGTCTCGCCCGTGAAGGTCTTTTCGACATTAAGCTTTCCTCTGTGCTGCGTGTAGTCGTTCTCGATGTCAAAGACAGCCGTGCCGTTCTTTTCTACATCCTTGGACGCTCCGTTGTCACCGGTGACCTCAAGGTCGAAGTTCGCAACCTGCGCTCCGTTCACATCCTCTGTTACCGTGTAGGTACCGATCGCGAGATCCGGTATCGTGTAGGA
This sequence comes from Lachnospiraceae bacterium, assembly GCA_024697225.1. Classification (GTDB taxonomy): domain Bacteria; phylum Bacillota; class Clostridia; order Lachnospirales; family Lachnospiraceae; genus Butyrivibrio. The sequence goes on along the minus strand of JAILGA010000009.1, from coordinate 31,180 downwards.
GCCGTCCGTGAACTCGCTGTAATTCACGGTCTTCGAATAGCTTCCTCCGGCCACCGTTGTCCCGGTGATCGTGAAGGTGATCTTCGCCTTATCCTCTGCTGTGAGCTTGGACGCGTCACTTCCGCCGAAGCCCTTGTTGATAACAAGGCTTCCCTTGTCCTCGCTGTAGTCGTTTGTGACGTTGATTGACGCTCCGCCTCCGTTAGTCACTTCAGCAGTCTGCGTTGTCTCTCCGCCCACCTTGTATTCGGTGGTCCTGGTCCATCCGTCCGCGTCGGCGTTGGTCTCTGTCACAGTATAATTTCCGGGCTTGAGATCTTCTCTCGTCCAGACGCCGTTATCCATTTCCCCGTAGGTGAATGTAATGGGCTCGAAGCCGGCTACATCGCTGCTTGTAACGGTAAAGGTGATGGCGTTCTTTTCTGCAGCTGTCATGTTTGAAGGCACCGTTCCGAAGCTCTTCGTCACTGTCAGACCGCCGATGATCTCGTCATAATCATTTGTGACGTTGATCGTTGCCTCGCCGTTTACGGTGACGTTCGCCCTGTTGGTCTCGCTCTCGCCCACCTCGTAGGTTGCGACAACGCTGAAGCCCTCCAGATCCTTATTAGTCTCAGTGACCGTATACTCGCCCACGACCAGGCCGTCAGCGGACCATGTGCCGTTATTCATCTGCGCGTAGGTAAAGGTCTCATTGTAATCCTCAGGTCCCGTCACGTTAAAGGTGATCGCGTTCTTATACGCATCCGTCAGATTCGCGGTCTCACCCGTAAAGGTCTTGGTGACATTGAGCTTTCCTCTGTGCTGCGTGTAGTCATTTGTGATATCGAACTGAGCGGTGCCTCCGGCCGTAACAGCCTTTGTCACGCCGTTTCCTGTGACTGCAAGCTCAAAGTCTGCCTTCTTCGCGCTGTTCTCATTTTCCGTAACTGAATAATCTCCGATCCAGAGATCTCCAAGCTCATAGCGTCCGTCAGTGAAGTCCGCATAAGTCACGGTCTTCGTGTAGGAATCGGGGCCTGTGATCGTGAAGCTTATGGCTGCGCGCTCCGCATCGGTTATCTTATCCGCCTCGGGGCCTGTGATGTTCTTGGTGATCACAAGGGCGCCCTTCTTTCTCGTATTTGTAAATGTGACAGTCTCTGCCGAAGCGCTGCTTATCGTTCCCGTGGCAGCACCGGCGGTATTTGCAGCCTGGGTTCCGGCGCCTTCGTCCCCGGTATTCTCATCGTCCGCGCCTTCCTGTGTCCCTTCTTCGACAGCGGTCTCAGAAGCAGCCTGCGCATCGCCCGCGCCCTTCGTCCAGGAGGTCACGAACTCGTCATCGGCAGTCTCAGTCACGGTATATCCTATAGTCTCGGGAAGGCCCTTTACCGTCACATATTCGCCGTCGGCCAGATTGACACTCGCCACTCCGCCATCGAACATTACGTGATCGTACACACCGCCCGCCGCGAGATAATCCGCGCTTATCGGCTGATCCAGCGTGATCGTGAATGTGAACTTCTTATCTGACGCCTTATCGGCAGCCAGGCCGTTCACGACCTTCCTCACTGTGAGATTGCCGGTCTTTCTGGTGTTGTTTACGACCACCAGCGAGGTGTTCCCGCCTATGGTTCCGAAGGTCTTCTCCTCATCATTCTCGTAAACTATCTTAGTATTGTACAGAGCCGCATCTCCTGATGTCTCCTCTTCCTCGCCTGCGGCAAAGATCTCTTCCACAGTATAGGTGAGGCCTGTGGCGAGACCCTCTATCGTCACGGGGCTGTCATTAGTCAGTGTTACCGTGCCCTCGCCGTCAGTAAACTGTACTCCGCTGTATACATTATTTATACCGGTATCCGACAGCCTGATCTTTACGGTATAGCTTCTGTCCTTATCAGCGGCGATGTCGCTCACCACGTGCTTCTGGATGGTGAGTCCGCCCTCAGATTTGACATTGGTAAATGTCTCCGCGGAGCGTGTCGATGTGATCACACCGTGCCCCTGTGAAGATGACGTTGTGAAGCCCTCTGCCGTATAATCGTTCTCACTCACGGTATAGCTGACGCCCACAGGCAGTCCCTCAGCCACAGCCGACGCGCCGTCCGTGAGGTCGAATTCCGCCTTGCCGTCCGCGTCAAAGGTCATTCCGCCGTATGTGCCGGCCGCAACACCCTTGCCCAGCTGGACCGTGAAGTGATAAGCCTTCGTCTTGTCAGCCTCTGTGCTCGATGTCACGCTCTTTGTTACGGAGAGCTCACCGGTCTCGCGTCTGTTGACAAAGGAAGCACCCTTGACCTGATCAGCGACGATAGTCACATCTTTATCGTTCACGGAGCTCACATATGAGAATCCGTCAGTATCATTTTCTCTCACGCTGTAGGTGATGCCGCTCGGCAGGCCCTCTGCCGTGACGGTTTCGCCGCTTGCAAGGCTGACCTTTGCAGTGCCGTTTTCAAAGGTGATATCGCCGTACTTGCCGTTTATGGTCGTATCGGACAGCGTCACATCAAAGCTGAATTTAACGGCCGCGTCATCCGCCGCGATCAGGTTTTCTACAGTCTTGGTGATACTGAATCCGCCCTTGGTCCTCGTATTCGTAAATGCTGCTGCGCAGTCTCTCTCGCCTATGGTTCCCGAAGCACCCAGATTCGCACCGTTCACCTGGCTGCCGTTTGTCACTATCACTGAAGGCGTAAGGCCTGCCACAGTCGTCTCCGTGACTGTCCAGCCAAGGCCGTAAGGAAGCTCGATCACCTTTTCATTACCGCCTGTCAGATAGACAGTCGCCTCGCCGTTTGCAAATGCCACACCGCTGTACGTACCAGATATAGCCTCGCTCAGTTTCACCCTGAATTCGAAGCTCTGTGACGCATCAGCCGCCGCGTCGCTCACGACTCTCTTGCTGATCTTTAACTTTCCGTTATCTCTTGTATTGATGACCGCAGCGCTCTCAGTCTTCACTGAGGAGACTTCCGCTTCATCGCCCTCTCCGGCTGCTGCAGCCACCTTTTCTCCGCTTATCTGACCCGTCTGTCCCTCATAGGTCGTTGTAAATCCGTCTGCGTGCGTCTCTTCGACCTTGTAGTACAGACCCTTCTCTATACCGGCGGCTCTCGCCTGTTCGCCGTTTCTGAGATAAACCGTTGCCACTCCGTTCGCAAAGGCCATATCGCCGTATGTCTCATTGACATCCGCCTTCTCAGTCATCGCGGCATCCTTATACAGCGTCACCTTTATCTCGAACGCCGGTCTGTTATCGCCTGTTGTGTCGCTCGGTCTGTCGCTTACCACTGTCTTCGAAACGACAAGTCCGCCCTCATCCTTCGTATTGGTGACGGATTCCTCCGAAACCGCATCCTTTCCGATCTGACCTGCAAGTGCCGTACTCGCTGTGACAGAATATCCGGTCGAAGGCGCTTCTTGTACCGTGTAGTAAATGAGACTCGGCAGATCCGCGAAGACGGCCTTCTCGCCGTGCTTTAAGCTAAACTGTGCGACGCCGCCCTCAAAGGTGCCTGTCTGGCTTCCTATGACAAAACTTCCGCCAAGGCTCGTCTCGGCCTGCGCATGCGCAGCGTCCTCATAGAACCTGACCGTGAAATCAAAGCTCTTTGCATTTTCACCGGTCTTGTCCGCCGCTGTAGATGACACCACCGTCTTCTCAACAGTGAGTCCGCCCTTATCGCGGTTATTCGTAAACTCTGCTGTCGCACCGTTTCCTTCGCCCGCTGTTATCGTGCCGGTATTTCCGGTCACAGTCCCTCTGGTAAAGCCGTCAGCATCCCGCTCGGCCACGCTATATGCCGCGCCTGAAGGCAGTCCGCTTATGGTCTTCGACTGATCGTGGTGCAGTGTGATCTGAGCCTTTCCGTCTGTGAACTCCACTCCGCTGTAGGTCTTCGTGCCGCTCATACCATCGACTGCGATATCAAAGGTGAATTCCTTTGTCATGTCGTCATCGGTGCGTCCGTTTTCTACAGTCTTGTGTACCGTCAGCTCGCCGGTCTTTCTTGTGTTGGTAAACGCCGCACTTGAAGCGGTCTCTGATACGGTTCCGACAGCCGCCGCAGAAGCGCCTTCAACAGCTGTTTCGTCGCCGTTCGTCGTAACAGCTGTATCGAAATCATTGTCCTCCGCCTCGCTCACGGTCCAGGTGATGCCCACAGGCAGATTCTCAATAACCTTTGTCTGTCCGCCCCTGAGCCTTACCGTTCCAACACCGCCTGCAAAGGTAATACCGCTGTAGGTGCCCGTAAGTCCCGTCTCGCCGTCCATGATCTTCACGGTAAAGACGAATTCCTTATCGGAATCAGCTGTCCTGTCGCTTACAACGCTCTTGGAGATCTCGATCTTTCCGGTCTTTCTCGTGTTGGTAAATAATGCATTGCAGGTTGCCTCACTGCTTATTGTTCCGGTCTCGCCAGTTTTGGTGACCGTCATGCCCTCAGGAGTCTCCTCCGTCACGGTATAGGTTATGCCCGCAGGCAGGCTTTCGGCCTTCTTGGTCTGGCCAGCCGTAAGCTTAAGCTCTGCCACGCCGTTCACAAAGGTCATGTCGTCGTAGGTTTCATTTATTGATGTATCCGAAAGCGTGACCCTGAAGCTGTATTCCTTATCTCCCTTATCGGAATCCAGATCACTTACAACTGTCTTGGTGACCGTGAGACCGCCCTGTACGCGGCTATTGGCAAAGGCAGCGGTCTTTGTCTCATCCCTGACCACAGTGCCTGACGCTCCGTCGCTTCCTGTCGTGAAGCCAGCTGCCGGCGTCTCTGTCACGATATAGCCGATGCCTGCAGGAAGGCCTGTCGCAACCGCCTTCTCGTTGTCAGCGAGGTCGAATTCCGCCTTGCCGCTCGCATCAAAGTTCATCTGACCGTAGGTTCCGGCTGTGATGCCCTCATTCAGCTGTACTGTGAAGTGGAACTTCTTCTGCTTGTCGGCGTTTGTCTTCGAGCTAACGGTCTTTGTGACCTCAAGGCTTCCCTTGTCGCGGGTATTCACAAACGCTGCCGTGCTGATTTCTGTCGAGATCTCACCGGCATCACCGCTCTTATTTTCAAGCGAGAAGTTCGCCGCGGGTGTCTCTGTCACCGTATAGGTGATTCCCGTGGGCAAATCCTCTGCGACAGCCGTCTCGTTCGCCTTAAGCTTCACTGTCGCGACGCCGTTATTAAAGGTCATATCGCCGTAGGTCTTATTGATTGTTGTATCAGACAGCGTAACCGTAAAGGTGAATTCTCTTGAAGCGTCGCTTGCGGCTATAAGGTCGCCTGCTGCCACTGTCTTTGTGATCTCAAGATCCCCTGTCTCCCTGGTATTGGTAAAGGAGGCGGTCGATAGTGTTTCGCTTATCGTGCCGGTGTCTCCGCTCTTTGCAGTATTGTTGAAGCCTGAAGCCCTGGCCTCAGTCACGGTATATCCGACTCCCACAGGCAGACCCGTTATGGTCTTCGAGCCGGTGCCGGTGATCTGTACGGTGCCGACGCCGTTTGCGAATTCCACGCCGTCATAGGTTCCGCTGACCGCTTCGTCAAGGCTCACCGTAAAGGTGAAGATCTGCCCCGCGTCAGCCGCGGCGTCGCTTACGACACTCTTGTTGATCGTGATGCTTCCGGTCTTTCTTGTGTTTTGGAATGCGGCTGTCTTAGTGTTGCCCTCGCCCTTTTCGATGGTTCCCGCATCGTCTGTCTTTGTCGTTGTAAAGCCTTCCTGTGTGGTCTCCGTCACAGTGTAGGTATCGCCGTCAGGCAGTCCGGAAGCAGCAGCCTGCTCTCCGCCCTTCAGGCCAAAGGTCGCAACGCCCGCATTAAATGTCATGTCTCCGTAGGTTCCGTTGACCTCGGTATCGATATTCTCCGCGGTCTTCTCCATGCCCTTTTTGTACATGGTAACCGTAAAAGCAAAGCTCTTGTCCGCATCCGAAGGTCTGTCGCTCTTAAGTGTCTTGGAGACCACAAGGCCGCCCTCATCGCGGGTATTTGTCACAAGAGCCCGGGATACAGACGCCGTGATCTCGCCTGTCATTCCGCTCTGCACGGTCTGAGCAAAGCCGTCCGCTCCGGTCTCTTCCACGGTATAGAAGAGTCCTGTGGGAAGGCCCACAGCCGATGCTGTCTCGCCATCCTTCAGCGTAAATACCGACACACCGTTCTCGAATGCCATCGCAAGATCGCCTTCGCCGAAGGTTCCGTTCACGCTGCTCTCGGGTACCAGATGCGCCGCATCCTTATAAAGTCTCACGGTGAATCCGAATTCTTTATTCTTATCTGCCGCCGTACTGGAGGAAACAGTCTTGGTGACGGTCAGATCGCCGAGATTTCTGGTGTTTACAAAGTCAGCTCTCGCACCTGCAGAAACAATATTTTCTACCTCGTTTCCTTCCTCGTCCGCAGGTGTCTGCGTGGTCGTGCCGCCCTTTACGATAGTGCCGCTCTTTACGGTCTCACCAACAGGTGTAAAGCCGTTCGCCACTGTTTCAGTAACCGTATAAGCTATGCCCGTGGGAAGTCCCGCGGCAGTCGCGCTCTGTCCGTTTGCAAGCGAGATCTCCGCTCTGCCTGCTGTAAATGTCATATCTCCGTAGGTGCCGCTTATGTTTGCTCCCTCAAGCTCCACCACGAAGTTAAACAGCGCATTGCCATCATCCGTTGTTATGGGATTGGTGACAGTCTTTGTAACCGTAAGGCTTCCGGTTTCTCTTGTATTCTCGAAAGCGGCCAACGACTTCGTACCGCTTATCACGCCGCTCGCCTTGCCTGCGGTGTCGTTCTCTGAAGATACGGGAGCGGTCTGCACAAAACCGTCCGCGTGCGCCTCCGTCACTTCATAGGCAGTTCCCACCGGAAGTCCCGTGATGGTCTTGCTTTCGTCGCCCTTAAGAGAAATCTGTGCCTCACCGGCTTCATTAAACATGACATCGCCGAAGGTGCCTTCTATCGCCGGTATAAGTTTCACAGTGAAGGTAAAGCTTAAGTCCGCATCAGCTGTCCTCTCGCTCACGACGCTCTTGGAGATCTCGAGATCGCCCTTCTTTCTTGTGTTGGTAACGCTTGCGGAGGCAACGCCATCCTCAGTTATCACTCCGTTCTTTCCGGAGTAGCTCACATCATATTCGCTGCCTGTCTCTTCCCTGAATATCTCCTTTATCTCATAGGTCGTTCCGGCCGGGAGATTCTCGATCGTCACGCTGCCTGCTCCTATGAAGGAAACCACTGCCACGCCGTCCGTAAACTCCACGCCGCTGTAAGTCTGGGTGACGCCCGCCGCGGTTCCGCCGAGAGTTATCTCCACATAATAGGTCTTTGCCGCATCGGCGGGATAGTCGCTGACCACAGCCTTGCTCACGATAAGGCTGCCGTCCTTCCTGATGTTCGTAAAGGAAGCTTTCTTATCTTTTCCTACCTCTCCGCTTATGGTCTTACCGCTCTGCGCCACTGTAAGTCCCTGATCATCGGTCTCGACGACCGTCCATGTGATGCCTGTGGGCAGGTTTTCGGCCTTCTTTATGCCGCCGTCTTTAAGGGTGAAGTTTGCGACGCCGTTCGTGAATTCCATTTCACCAAAGGTGCCCGTGATCGTTGTATCAGACAGAGTCACGCTGAATCCGTAATCCTTTGTCTTATCGGCATCCGTATCGGATTCGACGGATTTTTCTACATCAAAGCCGTCAAGATCACGCTTGTTTCCGACAATCGTCGTGACCGTTGCATCAGCATTTATTGTCTGTCCGCTCATGCCCGAAGAAGTCTCTTCATCCAAAGCCCAGCCTGCGGGGACGGTCTCTGTAACCGTATAACCCACACCTGCGGGAAGTCCTTCGATGGTCTTAGATGCGTTCTCCGAAACCTGTATCTCTGTGGATACGCCGTTTGTGAACCTGACTCCGCTGAAGGTTCCGTTCACGCTCACATCGTCGAGAGTCACCACAAAGGTGAACACCTTATCCTTATCTGCATTTACCGGGCTTGTGACCGTCTTCTTAAGTTCAAGGGCACCGGTCTTCTTCGTATTGGTATAGGAGACCTCCGATGCCGCAGCGGTTATGACGCCCGTTACCGCACTCAGATCCTTCGCCGTACCATCCACTGTCGCGTTTGTTACGAAGCCGTCCGTTCCGGCCTCGCTCTCTGTTATGCTGTAGTTCACGTCAACAGGCAGGCCTCTGATGATCAGTGTCTCGCCGTCCTTAAGCTGCGCTGTCGCAGTGCTCACAGCAGCGGTATCGGAAGCCTTTGTGAATTCGATGCTTTCCGCCGCCGTGCCCCTGACCGTACTGAAGGTACCGGTGACAGCGGGATCGAGAGTGATCACGAAGTTCCAGGTCCTGTTCTTATCCGCGCCTGACGACGAATCAACTGACTTGGACAGCTTCAGTTCGCCGGTCTTCCTTGTATTTATGATCTGTGCGGACTTTGAGCCCTCCTTTGCGATATTTCCCGTGATGCCTTCTGAGGTAAGATTGTTCGCAAACTGAAGCTTCTGCTCATCCGTCAGTTCCTCGGTCACGGTATATGCGATGTTGTCCGGCAGACCCTTTATTGTCACGCTGTTGCCGTCCTTAAGCGAAAGCACCGCCACGTTATCAGCAAACGCCACCTTTGATACCGCACCGTTCGCGTCGCTGCCCTCCGCCTCATATTCGTTGGTTATGGCAGGATCCGCTGTCAGGGTGATCTTAACCGCAAACTCCTTCGCGTCATCGCCCGCGATGCCGCCGATGATGCTCTTGCTTACGGTCAGACTTCCCTCTTCCTTCTTATTGGTAAAGCTTGCCACGGGCATTGCGTCTCCACTTGTCTCTTCGACGGTTCCGCTCGCGTTATTTGATGTTGTGGCGAAACCGTCCGCATTGGCATTTATCTCTTCAACCGTGTAGAAATATCCTACGGGGATGCCTGTGAACTCCTCTGTTTCACCGTCCTTTAAGCCAAAGCTGTATACACCGTTAGTGAATGTCTTTCCGCCGAAGGTGCCGCTCACAAGGGCTCCGTTCTCGCCGGTCTTCAGGGTTGCACTGAAAGCAAATTCCCTGCTCTTATCCGCCGCGGTGCTTGATTCAACGGTCTTTGTAACCTTGAAGCCGCCCTCGCGTATCCGGTAAGTATCTGTCAGAGAGATATTTACATTGAGGTGATCTTCATTTCCTCTGTCATCCTTCGCCCTCACTGCAAATTCGCACGTATCGCTTCCGCCCGCGTCCTTGCCGAACACGCTGTCGCTTCCGCCGTATCCGTATACCGCGCGCTGCATATTCTGGACAGCGTCCACATAGTACATCGTATCCGTTCCGACGCTGCTGTCGTCTATCTTCCAGGAACCCGATACAAAGGTATATCTGTCGATGGCTGCGCCTGTCTCAACTATGCGATAATATCCGGGCACCAGTCCGGTCCAGGACTTACTGCCGCCTTCCATATCCGCGTACGAGAACGCTTCGACATCCGTCCAGGTAATGCCGGAGAGCTGCTGCAGCTTGAAGGTGATCGCCGCCTTCTGCTCATCGGTCATATCGTCGACGCCCTCGATATCCTTGCGGAAGGTTATGCTTCCGAACTCGCTGTATTCATTGGTGAACACGGCCTTGTCCGTCGCATCGCTGCCCTCCTTACTGTAGGCGACCTTTGCCACCATACCCTTGAAGTTCTCTTTGTGAGCGACATTATAATTCTTGTCAATGACTGTGATCTCGGTGTCAACACTCACGGTTATATCACAGACCTTCTCATCATAAGCCAGAGCGCCCTGTCCGTCTGTGACGGTGTTCTCAGGCTTAACTTCTCTCAGCGTATACTTGTAGATACCGGTCTTGTCGTAGATGATCGGTGCAAAGAACGCCGCGTGATCAAGGGTGATGGTATTGCCGTTCTCATCTTTCCACTCAATGCCGGAGTTCTTATCTATGGTGACCGTCGCAGGATCAGGAAGAGGCGCAGTCCCGCTCGTTCCGTCCTTATATACGGCCTCGCCCGCTTCCACGGTAAAGGTGAATACGTCGCCGTCCTTCCAGTCACGTCCGATCAGGTCTTTCTCCACCTTGAACCTTGCTGCCGGTATGCTGTAGTGATTGGCAACATGTACCATATTGGCCTCATGACCTTCGGTGTTGACATCGGCGTGTCCCCACTGAGGCGCTTCGGTGGCCTTCTTCTCTCCGACCAGATAATCGGCATTGTCGGCCTGTGCCGCAGAGCGGATACCTGAGGCCTTGGCGTCTCCTTCGCCGGGAAGTATGAATCCCATGTCATATGTGCTGACCGAATACTCTGTCACGCGTTTGTAGTCCGGGAAGTGCAGTTCTCCCTGTCCGAATGTCACGCCGTCGCCGATCTCTTCCACATAGTAGTCACCCACAGGCAGGTTGGAGATTATCCACGTAGCATTTCCCCACTTGCCATACTTGATATCAAGGGTCCTGCCCTTGTATTCTACAGGCTCATAGGGATACGAATCGTTTCCGCCTCCCTTGAAGCCCCTGAACTCGAAGCTTGAGCCGTCTCTTGCGGTGAGGCGGAACCTCACATTTTCGAGGATCGGGTTAAGGCCGTCCCTCACGATATCCGCGCCGTAGTCGTTGACAATGATCTTGTGCACCGCGATCTTGCCGAGCTTCAGTTCCTCATATTTATTGGTGACGGTCACTTCCTGATCCGATCCCGCAAGCTCCACGACCGGCTCTTCGACCGTGCTGCCGCCTATCTCATAGGTAAGGCTGTTGACGAAGCGCTCCGAACCGGCGTCGCGCTTAGATCCGTCGGCAAGGGGGCCGAAGGTCAGACCGTCGGTGTACTCCTCGATCTTATAAGTGCCCGCCGGAAGTCCGACTATTTCTCTTCTTAAGCCGTATGCATCTCCGGAGTAGTTAACAGTATATCTGTATTCGTTATTCGGTCCGAAGGTCTGCTCGGGATAGGATCCTGATTTTGTCCAGTTCCATCTGTCGATATCGAACCAGGCCTCCGTAGAGCCGTCGGCGGCAAGCTTTGATACGCGCACCCGCATGTTCTCGCGGATCGCCCAGTAATTTGTCGCGGCATTATAGTATCCCTTGCCCGACTCCATCGCGGACTTGATGCTGTCATCATACTGTATCTTCTTTACGATCGTGAGTTTGCCGGTCTTAAGTTCGTTACCGGTGTTGGTGACATTCACCACGTACGCGCTCTCTGTCCGGATCGTCTTTTCGTGGATCTCCTGTCCGTGATGCTCCACGGTCTTGCCGATGATCGAGCCGGTCCACATACCGTTCGACTGGTTCACATAGGCGGCCGGAGCAAGGATCAGACCCGATCCGTTGCCGAGGATCACATTGCCGGTATAGGCACTGTATCCGTTTCCGCTCTTTTGTATAAAGTTATAGATGATGTGGTTGCCCAGATTGTTGAAGTTCGTCTGCGGATTCTCGCCGTCAAAGTATATGCTCGAAGCGTCGAGGCTGTAGTTCTGATAGCCTGTGGCGTCGATATTTATCAGGAGATACTCCGCGTCGTCCTGATTGACCCTGAGATCGTCGACAACGTGATCCGCGAAATTGGCTGCATAGAGATCGCCCGTCAGGAAACCTCTCGTCGATTTCAGGTTGATGACGGACAGCGCGCCCGACGCGCTCTCCTTAGGTCCGTTCTTCGCATCGCCGAGCTCTGCAGAGAAGGCCGCGGCGCGCGCTATATCGCTTCCGATCTCGTCCTTTAATCCCGGCGTATATCTGAAGTAATCCTTATTGTTCTCCTGGATGTAGAAGCTGGTGTCGTCGCCGAAGTAAGTGCCAAGGTGATTGTTGTTCTGGCTTTCGATATACTCCTTAGGCTCGACTCCCACATAGAATTCCGCGGGTCTGGGATCTCCCAGGAAGCTCCCGCCGATCTGTGTATAGGCGCCCTGTCCGGAGCTTGTATAATCAAATTCTCCGATATAGGTCCTTCCGATGCCCGTGCTGATGTCTGCGCCGTCATTGGCGTTCATGTTCAGATACTGATAGCTTACGGTGAATTTACCGTTTGTATTACCCTCCGGGATCCTGTTTCCGCTCTGATCGAGTTCATAGACCTTGAGGGCCTTTCCGCCGTTAAGAAGGGCGTACACATCCGAGTACTCCGACGCGGAGAGCGTGACGCTTCCCTTGTGATCGGTCCCCGAAGTAGTGATGGTAAAATCGTGCAGTTTTGCATCGCCGTCATATATACCGAAACTGAAGGTTCCGTCATCCCCGTTCACCACCGTTTTGGTCACACGGACCTCGGTTATGGTGTTATTCGCGAGAGCGTTTCCGTTCTGGTTGAGTCTCGCACCGGTCTGCGTGAAGCTGAAGGTTCCGATCCTTCCGTTGCCCTCAACATGGTCGGTGGTCACAAATCTGTCGGCGACCACGGCGTAATCAAGCATGCCGCTTAATCTGCCTGTTATGTCGCTGACTTCGTATTCTTCGGAACCTTCCCAGAAATTGGCCTGCTCCAGTTCATTTCTCACAGTGACCCATCTGCTTGCCTCCCAGGTAGCCCACTGATTCGATACGGTATAGGTTTCGTTATATCCGTACTCCTCCACGCGGAATACGAACACTGAGAAGCTCTCTGTCGTGAAGCTCACCTTTTCCGTGCCCGTGACCGATGCGGAGGCATCCACCACCTCGACCTTGACGTCATCAGCCGTGAAATCCGCGTCAAGTGTGGTATCCGAGGCTGATTTGACTCCTTCGGTCAACGGCAGGTGTGCCACAGTTATCTCATCGGCCTTCTCCGCGCCCAGACTCTCGGAGAGCTGGTTTTTCTTGAATTCCATGGTGATCCTCACCGCGCCGTCCGCGGGTTCGAACTCCGCCATGTCTCCGGATCCGTCATCCTTGGGAGCAAGGAAGGCGATATCATACATCAGCGTATTCTCATCGGAATAGCTGCTCTCACTTTCGGCGTTCAGAGCCTCCATATATACGTCATAGCCGTTGTCGCCGGGAACTATGGGTGTGACCTTTAGCTGTGTTTCACCGGGCAGGGCATCCGGATTCTCAAGAACAGCCGTGACTCTCGCGTGATCATCCTCATATTCGTATGAGGTGCGGGCAGTCTTTGCGGGCTCATATTCGACAAAGAGGGTCGCGTCCTCCTCCAGAGCGGTCCAGTTCTCGCCGTCCGCCGTATAGAAATAACTTGTACCGCCCTCGGGGAGCTTTTCCTTCTTAAGTCCTGTGATCTCAGTGCCGTTTATGACCGCCTTCGCATAGGTATAATTGTTCCAGGTGGTTATGAGGCCGATCCTTCCCTTCTGGGTGCGGACCTTTTTCACCGGGGCATTCTTTGCATCATCAAGTGCGAGTATCTCATCAAAATCAGGAAGCTGAAGGTTTGAATACTGCGCATCCAGCTCTCTTCCGAACTCATCCACAACGGTCATATTGACCTTTACAGCTCTGCCGATGCCCGCCGCCTGGTTGTATTCATCCCTGTCAACCTTAGTCACTGCGACTACGGACAGGCCGCCCATGGAAAACTCAAGCACGTCGCTCGAGCCGCCTGCGGTGTCAGAGGATGCGGAGACCTGCTCGGGAGCTATATCACCGGGGACAAGATCATTGGCATCCGCAGTGGTCTGATATCTGTCACGCACCTGCTCGGGAAGGATCATGTGTGTCACTATGATCTCGCTTCCCTCAGAGGCCTGCAGACCCTTGGAGAGCTGCTGATCAAGAAACTCCATTGATAGCTTGACGGAGCCTGCGGGCTCGATCTCGCCGCCGTCCATCATAAAGGCTATGTCATAGAGTAGTGTGTTTTCGGGAAGAAGCGCCTCGTTGCTGTTTGCGAGAGCCTCCATATATGCGTCGTAGCTGTAGCCCTTTGTGCTGCTGTCAACCGGGGTCACAACAAGAGACGCCTCATCCGGCACATCAGCGGGATCCGAGAGCTGCGCTCGAAGGATCAGCGAGCTGTCGGCATACTCATAGGAAGCGTTTACACTCTCGGGAGAAGAATATTCAAAGATGACCTCTGTGTCTTCGGAGAATCTAAGGCCGTTTTCTCTCTGTGTCGAATAGGAATAAACGGTCTTGCCGCCGTATACATCCTCCCTTACAGAGGTAACTATCTCGCCGTTGACTGTTGCCTGTACATAGTCATATTCGGGTGAATACCTGGGAATGAGGCCTATGCCGCCGACGCGCTTACGGATCAGCTCAAAAGGAGGATCCGCGGGATCGGACAGATCCATTTCACCCTTAAAGGACGGGAATTCCATTCCCGTATATCTTTCGTCTATCTCCCCGCCGAACTCGTCGACGACAGTGGCTGTAAGAGTGACAAGACGCTCATAGGCCAGCGTGATCTCGGAATCGCCGTCAAAGGAAGCCTCTCGCCCGTTATCCGTCACATATCCGAGGATCCTTCCGTTTGCGAGTTCCTCGGTATACAGCGATCTTAGCACCGAGCCCTCAAAGGACGCTCCGGTAAATACATAGCCGTCGATGTCGGGAACGAGCTTCTCTATATCCGTATTTCCGATCCACTCGAGGCTTATCTCATCGTAACCTCTCACGGTCTCGTCTCCGCAGACCGCTTTTGCAGTGATAACCGGCTCCTCCGCAGCCTGTTCAGCGGTCTCTTCCGAAGCTTCGGTCTCTTCCTCGGTGACGGTCTCTTCCTCGGTGACGGTCTCTTCCTCGTTCGTGGTCTCGTCGGCGGCGGGGATTTCCGCTGACGTCTCATCGTCTGCTGCTTCCGGTATATCTTCTTCCGCTGTCCCGGTTCCTGTTGTCAAAAGAGCGTCGCTCTCCGCCATCTCATCCGCACCGTCACTCTCAGTGACAGCGGGATCAGCCGGAGCATCAGCTTCAGTCTCTTCAGCTTCGGTCTCTTCAGTTGTGGCTTCGAGTCCCGTTTCCGCATTTTCCTCCAAAGACAGCGGATCCGCGTCCTCAAATACCGAATCTTCTGCGGCGTAAGCCACATTCGGCATAATATCGGCAACATTGCCTGCGATGATCGCCGCGGCGCCGATACCGGCCACAAGTCTCTTCCAGAACAGGTTTTTCATGTCGTTTCCTTTCCTCCGCTTTCCCCGTGCGGATCCGGATATAATTGCCGCTCATGCGGCTTATGCACTGTGTTTTTGTCAAAAAGACATAATAAGAGTAAGGTACTCCTACTACTTAAAGACGAAAAATGACCGCCGAAGCGGTCATTTTTTTGATACTTTTTTATAAAATATCGCTTGTTATTTATCGTTTTTGTGATTACACGCCAAAATCAAAGCTCCGCTTTTCCTATCAGAGCACTGTGTACAAGGAGTCTTCTGACGTGTTCCGTTCCGGAGCACGTTGACAGCGTGAGGATATTGGGTCTCACGGAGAGATCAACCACGTCATTTATGAACAGTGAATTCTCCTTTGCCTTTCTTACATATTCGTCATAGCCGTCGTCACCGGCAAAATTCTGATAGGCGTCGCTCCCCACGTAACTGAAATAGTAGGAGAATATCTCATACTTGCGCACCGCATCCTTGGTATAAAAATACACATAGGGGTTGTTTGCGGCCAGGGTCTCATCCTGGGTGAATTTCTTGAGGGAACCGAACATTGTGCCGTTCCTCATATTGTGACCGAAGATGAAGGTATTTCTGTCCTCCATATCGGGATCCGCCAGATAATCAAGAAAGATAGCGCCCGAGGTGTTCTTCACCCCGTCATAGGTGAGTCCAAGGTACTCCTTATTGTCCTTACTGTGCACAACCGGATAGCGCAGATCAAGCGAGGGCACATAAAGGACTCCGACAAAATCAGGATTGACCTGCATCAAAGCAGGAAAATCGATACCCAGATCCGGATACTCGAAAGCCGGAGGTTCAGGAACATCCGCCACCTCCTCAGGGTCCTCGCTCACAGCCACAGGCAGTGACTTCACCGTTGCAACACCCTTGTCCTCAACCAGCTCATCCAGCTTTTTGTAAGAGTTTTTCGCTATCTGGTACTCTCTGAAATCCTTGATGAACAGGATGCCGAATATCACAAACATCGCGAGCAGGACCACCGGGATCGCAATATTTATTATCCTGGCGATCTTTTTATTTCTCCTGCGCTTCTCTTTTGTTTCACCCGCAGCCTTGCTCTTTCTGTCTTTATTCTCTTCTGCCATTTTCCTTACCTCCAGAAACCGTACAGGCTCTCAAAAATGTCCGAAACAGTATTTTATCAGAAAATACCTTTTTTGTCATCATCTTCCGAACAGCGAGAATCTGCTCATGTTCCTCATGGTCTCCGCAAGCGGTCCCAGCGCATCCTGAAGATCCCTTATCCCGTTGTTCAGACCGTCAATATCCAGCTCGGAGAGTTTTTCAACTGAGTCCGTAAGGGTTTCGGCGTTGTTTACGATGAGATCGTTCATGGTATTGCTGGTGGTTGTGAGGGACTTGCTCATTTCCCTTATATCCCCCAGGCTCTCCTGAGCCTCCGCCACGGTGTCATGCACGCTGTCAAGCGCTTCATTCGCATTTGCCAGAGTGTAGACTGCCCTTGGCACCAGCATCAAAGCGATATAGAGCAGGACCAGGAACATGCCGCACGTAAAGATCGTCGAAAGCCTCGTATAGAACAGCTGCTTCTTCTCAAGCTTTAACAGCCTCGAAGTAAGATCGTCACCGCGGGCTTCCTGCCTGTCCGGGTCTTCTTTATCCTTTTTTAAAAAAAGGCCGTGCTTCCTATCTTTGTTCACCGGCTCATCCGGGATCGCCTTTACCTGTTCCGCACCGGCATCACCGCCTTCATCAGGCTTTCCGCTCATAAGTTCCTTTGTCTCTTCCTTTTCCATGTCCTTCACACCATCCTCTCCTCATTATGGTAACTGCCTGTCTCTCAGACCGCCCTTTTCTCAAAATATTCTGTCAACCGCTCGATGGGTATGGGCTTGGAGTACTTGAATCCCTGCAGATACTTGGCGCTCATTTCCACGCAGCGCTCCTCGTCGTCATCGTTCTCAACTCCCTCATAGAGTACGGCATAGTCCATGTCGTTGAACATCCTGGCGAGATGCGTCACCATGTTCTTAAGTTTTCCGTCGGTACTTGACGCTATGACAAGCGATTTGTCAAACTTGATTATATCAAAAGGCAGCTCCATTATCCTCTCAAAATTGGAATAACCTGTCCCGAAATCATCAAGATAGAATTTTATCCCGGTGTCCTTGAGCTCGCTTACCGTTTTCTTTATGATCACGAAATCATCTTCGCTCTGTGACTCAGTGATCTCGATGGCTATCTGGTCAAATCTTATACCGCTCTCCCTGATTATCTTTTCCACCGTAGAGCAGAAGGTCTCCTCCCTCACATCAAACACGGAAAAGTTTATGGATATGCGCTTCAGGTAATAACCCCTGGCGGTGAGCTGCTTTATCTCGCGGCAGGTCTTGGAGAGTATTATCCTGCTCAGCATATTGATATATTTATGACTCTCGGCTATGGGTATGAACCGCTCCGGAAGCACAAGCCCCAGCTCCGGAAGCCTGAGTCTCATAAGGGCCTCGGCGGTGTCGTATTTTCCTGTTTTGATATTGAAGACGGGCTGGCAGTATATTTCCACCCTCGGATCATCGATATCCGCCTTGTTCTGGATATCCGCGAGTTCCTTTATGATGAGCTTCTGCTCGATAAAGTGCTTTACATCCTTGTCCTCGACCTCCCTGAAGCTGTTCTCCTGCATCAGCCCGTGCATGTAATGGAACAGCGCCACATATTCATTTTCGGCACTGATCTTATTGTAGGTCGGGGTGAAAACTATCTTGTAATCAAGTCCGAATCTCTCATATTCCCTGGCAAATTCACCCAGTATCTTCCTTGCTCCCTCCCTGTAGTCGGGATTGATCGAGGTCTCGACCACCAGCACTATGTGCCCGCCCGAGAGCTGGAACAGCGTGCTGTTCTTAAAGAAGTGCGTGATGAAGAACCTCATCGTCTCCTGCACTCCTTCCGGAAATTTGCGGCCGCTGCCGTCAAAGTCATGCATGAAGAGGCTCATCAGAAACAGTTCCTTCTTCTGGGCGTAGCTGCTTGCGATCAATTCCTCAAAGGCACTCACATTGACCGCGCCTATCTCCAGATCATAGGGATTGGCATGTACCAGATAGAGCAGCGCAAAAATGGGAAAGAGGAAGGTCGCCGCGGTAAAACTCGACTGGCCGTAGAACTGCTGTACAACCATGATCAGAATGGCTATGCCGGTGGTGGCCACCACGCCCCTTACCACCTGCTTGAACACCCTTTCCCTGTTCTTTATCACAATATAAAGCAAAAACAGGACAAATAATCCGTATCCGATGGAGAATGCGGGAAAACCGGCATGCGGTCTGCCCGCCTCATCAATATAGAACCCCCACCGCATAAGCGTACCGAGAAGCTCATATAGCCCCATCAGGGCATAAAGACAGGTCGCTATGACAAAATAGCGCCTGTTCACCTCCGGTTCGAGGTGAAGGGGTTCCTTGACATAAAGCACATACAGCCACAGATTACCGAACAGTCCGAGGTGAAACAATGCCCTGAACAGATAAATGATGACATTCGGCACAACACCTGTCAGATTCATCAGCATGTGGAAAATGATATCCGCCAGAGCCGATGCGAACAGGAGCACTATCATATCCCTCAGATACAGGAAATTCCTTGTCCTGTTTATATAAGCCGTATGGATAAGGGCGACAAATACCAGACAGATGGCCAGGACCAGTACGTCGCCCACCGGTGTATAGTTTCCGTAATATGTTATTGCTTTTGATGCCGCATCCATGATAAAAGTTTATATCTCCGGCAATTGCCTGTCAAGAAACCCGGGCCGCGTCAATTCCCCGCTCTGGGCCCCTGTACGTGCTGTCCGTTCTCCGGCTGCGCACCGGCTCCCTGCTGAATGTTTTCCATCTGGGGTCTGTTCTGTTCGCCGGATAGAGAATTCCTGCGTTTGTGCTGCGGCTCCTGAACCTTATCTCCGAGGAATTTTCTCTCAAGATCCTCGAAGCTCTTATTATGCACAGCAGGCTCCTCCGCAATGCTTCTGCGGCGCCTGGGCTGCGCATTGTTCACCGGAAGCACATTCATATTTGCCTGGTTCACAGGCGGCACGACCGCAGGTCCCTGCTGTATCGGAGCCGCATTAACAGGCTGCTCATTCACTCTCTGCACGCCCGCGTTCTGCGCCCGTGGCGCACTTTCGATGATCTCCCATTCACTCGCCTCAGGTACCGCAAACTCATTCAGCGCCTTGCTCATGTTCCCGGGCAGCGGCGTATTTTCGTTCTTTATCTTGAGTCCGTGGTTTTCCAGAAATCTTGCAGCAAGGAAACTCTCCCTTTTCTGCAGCCTTGCCCTCTCAAGCGCCTGATCAGCGTCTCTTTCACCGAACAAAGGAGGCGCAGCCACAAACTGGTTACCTGCGTTGTTCATGACCGAGATCTGCCTTATCCTGGCAGTCGCGTATTCCTCCGGCAGCTTTCCTGCTTTGAAGTCGTCCGCGATGGCTCTGGCTCTGGCCTGCTTTATGCGGTCTCTCTCCATGCAGGCCCGGTTGTACGCCTCTTCTGCAGCGTCTATCTGCCTTGCAGGTGCATTTTGCTCCATCAGCTTATTAATGAGCTCTTCCCGTCTTTTGACGTTCCTGATCGCATTCTTAATTTCACTGGTAAACGTCTTTTCCTTTGCGGTCTCTTCCTTAGCGAGCCTCTTCTCATCGGCCTCCATTTCCTTTGCCCTATCGTTGTAAACCTTCGCACCCTGCTTCAGCGCATCCTTTTCCTCCGCCGAAAGAGCCGGCATATTCATGTTCGGATTGGCTTTTCTTAAGGCCTCGTAGCGCTCGGGCAGTTCCCTGAGCTCCCTCTCAAGCGCCTGATACCCGGGCAGGTTTTTCTCATGTGCACGCAGCGCAAGAAGTTCTGTCAGGGCTTCCTGTCTGGCCTTCAGTATCTGATACGGCCGGAAATCCCAGGGACTGTAGTCGGCAAAGGTAGACAATGTGGGGTGTTTCTTCTGCAGTTTATTGAGTCTTTCGATCTCCCTGCAGCCATCCTTGATCATGTTCTCCATCCTGTTTGCCTGGGCTGCGTAGTCAAACTGCTGCTTGTTCTTTATGTACTCCTCCAGGGAGAAGGGTTCCATCATCGTACCTTCGGCGGAAACCGGCGGATCAGCGAACATCCGGTCATAATTGATGTCTTTCTCATCCACCAGCGTCAGCGCACGCACTGCACGCCAGCCCTCTGCACTCTTTCCCCTGAAGCCGCGCGTGAGAGTCATAAGGCCGTGCGACTGTTTGTAATTGTTGACCATTCCATTGAAGTCGTAGGTCGTCATGTGGACCGCATAGTTTCTCTTTCGCTGTTCAGGATTCGTGCCCGGATCAGCGAGTATCACTCCGCCCACAGCCCTCATATGCCGTCCGAGAGATGCGGCTGCCGTGCCGAAGATCGTCCTCTCGATCGTTGCCGAGGCGGCTCCCGCTGCCAAAGCTCCCGGCTTTTTCCCGTTCATGTAGCCGTTGATGCTAGCATACTTATTCTGGCAATCGCTCTCCATCTTCCTTATGGCTGCCGAGGGATCCTTCTCAAATTCATCGATAGAGATATCGTAATCCTTGAGAGCGTTGCCCAGAAGGAACATGGCGTTCACCTGGGATGCCGCCACGGAGTCTCTGGCATATTCCCACGGTATGTCGTCATTCCTGACCACATCCATATTATCCATGTATTCCGTTTTATTGAAGTTTTCATGAGCCATGTGCATGAGCTCATCCATATCCTTCTTTATACTCTTATAGTCTTCTACCGCCTTCCTGATGCGCTCGTGGTCCTTGGATTTAAGAGCATCCCTGAGCTCCTTCCTCGCATCCTTGATCTTGCCGAAGGCGTAGACCTTCTGCTGTTCCTCTCCGCCTCCCTGCGAGTTTAAGATGTTCATCTGCGTCATCTTGCGGAGCATTCCGGCCACATCTGAGATATATTTCGGATCAAAGGAATACTTCTCGTTCTTGAGCCTCATGATATCCTCTGTCTTATCCGCACGGGGTTTCATCATCCCGCTGCGTCCCGGAACAGGCTCCTGAATTTCTTTCATATATCTGTTTTCCGGCTTTTGCAGCTCCTCACCTATGATCACCTTATTCACAGCATTATTGCGTGCGTCCCTGTTATGCATGACGTCCTCGCAGCCGGCTTTGACATCGGGTTTTACGACTCGCAGAACCTGTTCCGCGTAATCAAGGGCATCGTTAAGCCACGGCTTTTCTTTCCTGCTTGCGGGATCTTTTGCGTGCTGTGTACGAAGCTCGCTGATCTCGGCCCTGACATAAGGATCCTGGACGGTCTGTGCGTTGTAGTTTTTTCTGATCTCCCCGCGCTCTTGGGCAGAGAGTCTCTCGTCATACAGACTGCCAGTAAGCTGAAGTTCAGTATTCGGTATGCGCTCTTTATCCCTTTCCATGATCTCTTCGCACACATTCTCGGGTATCCTCGCAGCCAAAGCACCAATCACTCGCGAAAGCTCATCATTCTTCAGCCTGTACAGCCCTTCAACGGAATTGATGTTCTTTCCCGGCAGCTTTGAAATGATGGCGTTCGCGTCCTGTTCGCCCAGTTCCGCGGTCAGTATTTCCTTAAACATACCGGCGGGAAGAATACCTTCCGTGGTATTACCGGGTATATTGGCCGCCATATCGATATAAAGGCCGAACAGATGCTGAGACGCATCATGTGCCATGTTTTTTTCGGTCTGGATCAGATCATGATCCATGGGAAGTCCCGGAATATCTGTCTGTGCACTTTCAAGCGCGTCTCTTCTGGTCATGTACTCTTCCTTGAGTCTGACCATCCGCTCTACAAGGGGGAGCTTTGCGTGCTCCGCTATCCTGTTATCCCTCTCTCTTATCTCGTTAAGCTTCTTCTCATTTTCAGCGGTGGCCTCGGCCTCCCTTCTTTTCTGCTCTTCTTCACGCCTTTTAAGCGCTGCCTCCGCCAGGATCCTGTTCAACTCTTCAATTTGTCTCGCCTCTTCCCGGCGCCTTATCTCGTTCTGTTCCCGGCGAATGGGTTCCTCGGCCAGATTGCGGTCGCGCTCTCTCCTGATAAGACGGTTTGTCGCCTCGGTTCCGATATCAGGGGTGTTTCTCCGCCTTCTGGAGATCTCGTTTTTCTGAGTCCGGGAGAAGTCTCTGTGGATATTCTTCCTTCTCTCCTCATACTGTCTGGCGACGCGGTTGAAATCCTCCCTCTGTTTATCAGTCAGGGCAGGCAGTCCCATCTGGGGATTGGCATGCCTCATCATGTCATACATCTGGGCGGTGTGGGTAAGCTCATACTCCAGCATGTCAAAGCCGGGTTTGCCCGCGTCGGCCGCCCTTGCCGTCAGAAGCATTGAAAGTGCCTTCTGCCTCTCCTGCATGAACGTAACGGCATTGAATCTGCTGTTTTGCGCGGCGGAAGCGCTCCTTATTATATCGGCTCCCCTGTCGACAAGCTTCGTATAATCGATCTCGGCACCGGCCTTCGACGTGATGTACTGCTCCGCGGTTATGACAGGCTGTTTCTTTCCGTCGGCATCGTAATATTCGCCGCACATCATGCGGTCATAATTCTCATTGAGATCGGCCTCGGATACCACAGACATAAGCTGCAGCACTTCGCGCCCCCTTTTGTCGCTCATTGTGAAGGGATTGCGGTTTTGCTCCCTGACCCTTGAGATGATCGTTCTCTGCTGCCTCATCAGAGCCATTTTCATGCGGTTTGATGCCTGGACTTCCTTGTCGGGATCAGACTCCGTCAGCATTTCGTTTGCACGGAACACAAGCTGGTCTCCGGGCGCGGTTTTGGCAATGTTCATGGCGATCGTTTCTTCACTCTCCGCCATGAGTGTACTCACCGCTTCACCTATGGACTTGCCCTTCATGCGGCTCTTGAGGGTGCGTTCCTCGTCAAGCTTTGCGAACATCCTGCGGGTTGCGGCGCCCGGATCATCAATAAACTCCTGTATCGTCAAGCCGTTCTGCTTCAGCGCGGAGTATATCTGGTAGATGCCGTTTATCTGCGAAGAAGCAAAATAATCCTGCGAGAACTCCCACGGCACTGCGGGATTTCTGGTGTTATCCATGTTGCCCGGTGCCGAATCATTTGCGAAATGCTGCTTTGCGTAGTCCATAAGCTCATGCATTTCATCCCGCTTTTGCTTATAGTCGTCCGCTGCCTTTATGATCCTTTCGGGGTCACCGTCAAGGACTGCGAGACGCAGATCATTTTTGGCCTTTGCCACATCCTCGAAAGCATAGTATTTATATGTCTGCTCCGCCCTGGCGGAAGGATCCATTCCCATCTCTTCCATGCGCCTGAGTACGTGTTCGATGCTGCTCATGTACTCTTTTGACAGCGAGAAATTAAAATTCCTTATACTGTCATAGGCTGTCTCATGGGCAGGAAGAATTCCCTCGCTGACAGCGGTCGCCTCGTTCCGAAGAAGCATGGACCCGATGAAACGGAAGGCATCGTCCTGACCCGCGAGTCCGCTTTCTATCTGCTTATTCTGAATGGCGTGCTGGGCACCCGTGATGTCGAGTATCTCCGCCTCCTTGGCGCCTCGCACCCTTTCATCGACCCTGTCAAGCACCTTTTCGGCGAGCTTCAGTGCCTGCTCGTATTCGGCCTGCCTCTCAGGCGCTACGGCATCGACATGTGCTTTGTCTCCCAGTTCCCTGATCCGGTCCTGATCGGGCAGCGTCACCTGGTTCTCGTAGGAAAGTGTCGAGAGCGGTGTCATGGTAAGGAGCTTGTCCCTCAGGTTTTCTCTCAGCACCACAGGCAGACTGTTTGCCATACGCCCCATGAGTTCATATTTTTCTTCGGCCGGAAGAGAATCGAGGATCCGCTTTCTGGCAACGTAAGGATTCAGCGCGTTGCTCTGATGGCTCAGAGCCTTCATTTCCTTTTCAACCCCGGGAACCCAGGTGTTCTCATACCACTCGGGGCGAAGTTTTCTTATCTGAGCATCCAGCTGATCTGCCTCCATGGCACCCAATACGGCAAATTCCATCCTGTCGACCAGATCCGAGGCGCGTCTTGCCTCGATATTTATGCTTGCAAGCTCGGACTGTGAGATCACATCCCTGTTCTGCACGGCCTTTTTTGCTTCCGCCGCGGCATTACTCTTTTCATGAGCGTCTCTCAATATGTGCGAGAAGCTCCATTCATAGCGGGGATCATTCCTCTCTGCTGCAAGGGCACGCCTGCGGCCTGCCTCCTCATTTCTCTCCGTCCTGTCGATAAGCTTCTTCTGCTCCTCAAGGCTCTTTGCGCGCTCAGCGGCCTCCTTCTGTCTTAGTGCCTCGGCGCGCGCCCTGTCGGCTTTCTCCTTCTCCCAGGCTTCGCCCTCATCGGCAAAGAGATCAGAGACGGCCTCATAATTGGCGGTGTTATCTGCCTGCCTCCTGGCGGCGCGTTCGTCCCTGATCTGCTGCAGTCTCTGTTCCTCCGCGTCTCTCTCTGCTTCCTCCTCCTGCAGTTTTCTGAACCTCTCGGCCTGAAGGATGGCTGCCGGACGCACCTTGCCGTTCTCGTCATAGTCCAGTTCTATCTGTTTGGGCATGAATCTCGGAGCTGCAGGTATCACTGCGCCGACATTGAAGTCAAAGTGCTCCGTGCCGGGGATCGGTGCAGTCATAAGCCTTGTCAGCTCTTCCCTGTCCTCATCGGAGATAAATGACATCGCATATTCCGTATCCACCGGATATCGCTTGATGTCCGGTCTGAAATTTCCTTTTGCGTCATAGGTCATTATAAGTCTCTCCGGAAGGTTCTCCGGATCATCGGGATCCGCAAGGATCCTGGTGATCATCTCCTGATCCTCCTCAGACATGTAGAGCAGGGCAGTATCCATATCGTAGGAATTTCGTTCGATAAAGTCTCTCTCCGCTGCGGCTCTCAATCTTTCCGGCTCTGTGATTTTATCGATCTCCTCCCTTCGGGCGATCTCATAGTCCATCTGGGCGGCATAGCGTCTGGCCATCTCGGAGACGGTCTTTTTGGCCCTGCGTATCTCATCAAGCATCCGCTTTTCCGATTCGGTAAACTCGGTTTTTTTGCCGTCATCGGTGAGTTTGTCCTCTGCATCGACCAGAGCATTTTCTGTTACGGAGGATTCGCTTAGAAGTTTGTTGAACAATTGCTCCCTCTGCTCCGCCTTATCCTCGTCAAGAAGGTCACCCAGCTCGTAAAAGCGGGTGATATACCCTGTAAACATCTGAACTCTGCCCTTTGCATTGCCGAGGACCGGATCTGAGTGATAGTCGTTATTGGCATCCATCATGGTCCTTGTTTCCTGAAGTCTCGCGATATTTACCGCATCCAGGAAGGCACGCTCACCCTCGGTAACAGGCCCGTTCATCGTAGGCTTCATATCGGACCTGTCCTTCTGGGCCCTGTAAGCCTCTTCGCTTTTTGCGTACTCCTCAAGCTCAGCCTCACTCATAAACTCGGTCTGCATTACAGGACGCTTCACCATATCGTCAAACTGCTTTTCCGCGGCGTACCTGGCCGCATTTAAACTGAAAACCGTGTCGTTGAAGAGAAGACTTCCGTATTTGCCTATATGAGTTAACGCATCTTCCCTGTCTTTTTCATTGCGGATTACCTTGTTGTCCAGATAATCACATGCCTCATCGAGAACCTTAAGCGCCATCTCGTATTCACGCGTCTTCTCCCTGGTCATATCCGAATCATTTTTAATGGACTCGAGTTCCAGCCTTTCTCTTATCTGATCACGCCTGACATACAAATACGCAAGCAGGTCGATGTCCGCCAGCGGCCATCCGTGCGTTATCAGTGAATGGCGCCCGTCCAGATCCGGGTGAACGTGTTTTGTTCCCCTGGCAAAATAGCTCGAAGCATGACACACATCATTTTCCAGGTACTTATCGATCTTTGCTACATGCTCTGTACCCGGTCTGAGCCTATCCACATGTCCGTTTTCGTCGAACTGCGATTCATATAGGGCATTGATCTCCTTAAGCCGTTTCTTGGTTTCCTCAAGCTCGGAAATGATCAGCCTTCTGTTCAGCCTGTTCTGAATCTGCGAGAGCGTCCCCTTTTTCTGCGCATTTTTCTGGATGACGCTGGTGATGGTCATTTTCCTTGATGCCGCTATTGCCTGCGGAAGAGTGTACCTTGGTTCCCCTGTCGGATACCCCTGGATCGCTTTCATTGATTCATCCGCCGAATACGGAACCCTGGGGTTTGGCAGTCCCAGATGAAGACCTCCTACCTGCGACCCCAGATTCAGGTATGTTATGCTCTTATTAAGATCCGACCACGCCGCTCCCCTTTCTTCTTCCGTGAGAAGAGTATCGGAACCGACACGGATCATCTCCGCGAGCATCGGATTTTTCGCATCCCATTCCGCGGCAAGCTCCTGCATGCCATCATAGGAGCTGTTCATAAGGTCCGTTATGGTCTTTAGGTTCTTTTTTCCCGTCTCATTCAGGCTTCCGTCCTCCATAAGACCGTGTATCATATCGTAGCCTGCGATTATGCCGTCGTGATAAATGAAATCATAATTCTTGAGAGACCTGAAGGGCATTTCCCCCTCTTCTTTATTCTCAGATTCATCGTAGAACATTGGATCGAAAGCGAATTCCACAAAGGCATCGGGAGAGATGCGCTCATCATCGGGGCGCAGATCTTTGCCGATAGTCAGATCATGCGCCGCCCTTTTCAGCGCGTTGGTATACTTGAAAACCTTGAGGGCATCCGGGCCTCCCAGCGCAATAGGATCAGGCTCGAATTTTTCGCTGGTGAACTCGGGCATCATCACCCAGCCGATGTTTACCGGCTGCTGCTCCTCTATCTGACCCGAGGCATTCATAGAAAGCGGCGTATATGAGACGCTCCTCTTCGGGTCAGCCATGGCCTGCATGATCTCGGCCTCCATTATGATACGGAACTCCTCAGGCGTTTTGCTGTCTTTTACCGCCGCAACCTCCGGTATCTCCGATACAGCTACGCCGTCTATCTTAAAGCGCTTAAGCACGTCCTCGCCGCGCACGGCAGACATCCTCACCTGGCCGTTTGACCCGGCGTCGAAGAGTCTTCCGTAGATGCCATCGAACACCACATGCGTATCATGCATCAGTTCCGGAGGCATATTCGCGTAATCCGGGCGCACTCGCTCCGCATGCGGTCCCGCCGGAATATACGGAAGCCTGTACACGTCAGACTTGTTCTCTAGCTTTTTGATATGATCAGAAGCACTGCCTCCGTATGTCGAAGCGGTTATCATAGCATTATGACTGTTCATGTGCGAATTTGCGGCGTCTATATAGGCCCGGGTGAAGGGCGAAGGTGCCTTGCCGTCCAGGTAATCCCGCAGCTGCTGTTCTGAAGGCGCGTTTGCCTCCGGCAGCGGGTTGCTTCCCAATGCGGTCGCGATCTCGAGCAGACGTGTGCCTCTTCCGATCGACACCTCAGAGAGCTTCTTCTCCTTCAGCTCAGCATTTGTCTGCTCCAGCAGATACTTTGCAAAAGCAATGTTTCTTAACGGCATCTGCGGGTTGGGCTGGGAGGCAGCCGTATTGTACATAATGTTTATCGCCTGGAACAGTGCCGACCGGTCGTGAATCCTTGCGAGTGCCACAGGGCCTCCCAATGCGTCGATATAAGCTGTCCGCACATGAGGATCGCTCGACAGATGGAGGCTCTCGATATCCTGAGTAAAGTCGATCAAAAAGCTTTCCATTCTCTTTATCCGGTTGGGTCCCGCACTCAGAGCTTTCAGTGATGCGGGATCCGTTATTTCAAGGTCGGGGAAATTGCTTTCGGAAAACTTCTCAAAAGCCTTTCTGTGCAGATTTCCGTAGAAACGGGCAGACTCCTCCTTCGAGGCGTCAGACATATTGTCATTCAGAGGATGCGCCTCGATGGCGTCAAGATACCGGCCTGCCGCTTTTCTTCTTTGCTGCAGCGGCGCCTTGTTATAAGCGAGAGCCTCATCAAAGGTGATACCGTCCTCACCCATTAAGAAAGCCCTGCAGTCATTGGTCACCGAAGGCAGGCGGTAATATTTGATATTCAGATCCGCGCCGGCCTCCCTGCTTACGACATCCAGCCTCTCCTTAATGTCCTTCCATTCAAAGAAGCCGTAGATCTTTCCGTTGCCGTCTATGTCGTGGTTTGCCTCCCTCTGACCCTGCAGGTCATAAAGACCGCCGTAAAAGCTCCCATCCTCCTCAAACATCTTTATATACTCGTCTGTGGGATGGAACGCGCTCACAGTCTTCTCTTCCTCTGTCGCAAAGACGTCCTCAAAGGCGTCATCCTCAAAGGGCATGACTCCCAGATCTACGCTTTTGACAAATTCAGCGAAGCTGTCGGCCTTCGGCTCGATGTCATCCGCCCGGCCTGCGGCACCCTCAAAAATCCCGTCTATGAAATTGTCTATTATCTGTCCCTCATTCTCATGCTGCTCTCCAACGGGCGCATTTTCGTCATATGCGTCCTCATCCACTTCGGCGATCACATTATCGCCTACCAGATTTTCCTGATCCACACGGATCTTATTCTGTCTGTTTATCTGTCTTGCGCGTTCTTCAGCCGCCTCTTTTTCTCTTCTGTTACGCTGCATGGCAGCATTGGCGGCCTCATTCGCCCTTCGTATCCTGAGATCCTCCTCCGACTGACGCTGTATCTCCTTAAGCTCTTCTGACTGATCCCAGATCTGCGTATTTTCTTCCGCGGTGCGGAAGGCCTCGGCGGGAATATTCCTGTTTCTTGCCGTGCTGACCGCATTTTTAAGTTCCGCTGTCTGTCCCGCCTCCGGTGCGCCGCTCTTTGCGACAACATCATTGTAGAGAGCGTCTCCGTAGGAATTGATATAATCAAGGACCTCATTTCTCTGAGCGGCGTCTGCGATCTGCGTCTTTGTGATCTTCTCGCATATATCATCCAGCACCTTCCCTGCTCTTTCGTATGACAGGCGCTGTTCCGAGCCCGCAGGCATATTTTCGGCAGCGCGCTTCACAACGTCGCGCTTTGCGTAGAATCCGGCCACCAGATCCAGATCCTCAACAGGCCACCCCTGTGCGATGGCAGTGATCCTTCCCTCGTTTTCGGCTCTCAGGGTATTGATCCCAGGATTGCCCTTCATGAATTTTTTGACTGCCTCGGGATCGTCAAAGGCCTCGAGTGTCCGGCTGTTCTTTCCTCTTCTCCTCGAGACGCGCTCCATTTCGTTTAACTGTGCATCCAGGATCACGGTTTCCCTGAGGATATCACCGCGGATCTTTATATCCTCCTGCGCGGTGAGCGGATGTTCGGCATCCCGTATCTTTCCGGCATGTCCCGCCTGAAGCTCCATGATGTTTTCGGCTGTCTTCGCGGCAGAGATTAACGGGAAGGCATTGAGCCCGTCCGGATGATCATTCAGCACTCTGAACACGGGACCCGGCTGTCTCTCATCCACAGCGTCAGGTTCGGCAATGTGAATGTTGTCAACCATATCCATAAGAGCTGTATACGAGAGGTTCGGTCTGCTCTCAGGGTGTTGTATTCCTCTTTTGACGCGGTTGCCCTGCAGCCGGATGTACTCTGTAAATTCCGGTCTTGTCACGCCGTTTACTTCCTCATTCATGGCGTCCGCCAGAGCATCGGCGGCGTTTGCCGTCTCGGTGAGAAAGCTCCTCTTGATCGTCTGTACATCATCCGGGTCATGAGCGTTAGCCATTCTCTGCGGCAGATAATCCGCCCCGAGTGTGGGGATCATTCCCGGCAAAAAGCCGTTCAGCTTCCTTGCGGTCCTCTCCGCCAGCGCCACATTGGCCTCAAACACTTCTTCCGCGCCCGCGGGCTGCACCGGATTTGCCGCAACCTTCTGGGGTGCGGGTCTGTTGAAGGTCTGGACCGCTCCCTCTTTTATCACGCCATTGCTATCATACTCAAGGGGTGTATATTTTATCGGTGTGGCGGGATCCGCATATGCCCGGAGAAGTTCTGCCTCGGTGGCAAGCTCCTTTTCGGCTGCCGTCATGGTATTATAGCGGTCGCCGTAGATCCTCTTCATAAAATCGGTGGTCTTCTCTTCGCCCACCATAAAGCGGTCATATACGCTCTCTCCCCTGATCATCGCCATATTGGGCTGCATCTCGGTCGTGGATATATAGTTGCCCAGCGTCTGCTCAAAGATCAGGCGGGTCTTTTCCTTCTGCTCATCGCTCATCCTGTCGATGCCGTCCGGGCCGAGAGGCGGCTGCGCCTCATCTCTCTGAGAGATGTAATCCAGATTGTAGATCCTTGCCGGATCGATAGTGCCCCTGGTCCGTATCCTCCTGTTCAGTTCGTCAATGGGCTGAGTACTGATATTGTTCTTTATCTCGGCGATATACATATCAAACTTTTTCAGATATTCGTCGCTGAATGGCGATTCGATCTCACCCTTTAAGAAGCGCTCTATGTCGCGTTCCGAGGGTGCTCCCTCCACAGGGAACTTACCCAGCTGTATGGACTGTCTGATCCCGTTGGCTGTGGCTCTCAGGTCGATCCATGCATCCGCGGGCAGTTCATTCAGAGATTTCCCCGCAAGCTGTGCATATTTCTTCTGCAAAAAGTGCAGTCCGACCGCCTTCTGCAGAGGGGTGTGACCAGGAGAATTCACTGTGCCGGCCAACTCAGCAAGCGTGTTATATATCGCGACCTGACCGTGGATCCTGGCGTAATCCTCTCTTGTGCCGAAGCCGCTTGCATAAGCCTGTCTCACATTACTTGAGGGGTTCTTGATATCCCTGAAATTCCTGTCGCTCTGTCCGAAATTCATGGCGAAGGCCGCTCTTCTTCCCAAAGGGCCGGACGCATAATTACTCACCTGCTCCGGGTCTGTGGGGTCAAAGGCCGGGAGCTTTTCGGCGATAAGATTTTTTATGGCTTTCGCATCTATCTCACCGAAGTAGCGCGCATTTTTTGCAGCTGTATCGGGATCCGTATTCACAAACGGATGGGTCAGCAGCTCGTCGTAATAATCCTCCGCCAGTTCCCTCTGTTCCTCCGGACTTGCAAGATTGAGATCAAGCGCCTGTCCGAAATCCAGATCCTTCTTTCCCATGTAGAAACGAAGGATGTCGTCCTGAACGGTCGTTGTCCTGTCAACCATATTGATCGGTGCATTCCGGTTTGCCTCGCGCCGCTTCTCCTCCAGCATGTGGTAGAAAAAC
>JAILGA010000119.1 GCA_024697225.1 Lachnospiraceae bacterium | reverse complement strand
CGCATGACGACGAAGTAATCGGCGACAACGCCGTGTTCCTTCCTGTCATAGTGATCGTTCAGCGCTCCCATTGGTACGTAGTTGTCCACCGACAGCACCAGAGAATTCTTCCTGCAGGGGATCGACAGTTCTCTTAAAAACTCGACGAAATCCTCGCCGGATGAAGCCGGAACCTGTTCAAAATCGACATTTATACCGTCTGCCCCGATCTCCAGGGATACATCCACAAGATGATCTATAAGCCTCTGCCTGTTTTCTCTGGTCGCCAGAGCCTTCGCGGTATCGGCATTTTCGTTGTTGAAGTTGTCGACCACGCCCCAGACCTCGATTCCCAGCTTGTGCGCTTCCTTCACATATTCCGAAGATGCGTTGTTCACAATATTTCCTTCACCGTCACACAGCTGATACCAGGTGGGAGCTATCGTGTTAAAGCCGTTCTTTTCACCCGCGTTTGTCGCCGCCACAAGCTCCGAAAATGTGCTGTTGCCTTCTTTACTCATTATCAGATGCCAGGCCATGTTTATCATATAAGGCTTACTGATCGAGGTATACTCCTCCTCTTTTACTTCCGAAACATGGTCCGGCGTATACTCAACCTTGTCGCCGAGGCGTTTGTTCTCTACATAGCCCGCAAACCCGTCATCGGTCTGGATCTTGCTCCAGTTCTCCATTTCCTCGACCACTCTCACAGCCGCGTTTTTATTGACCTCGCAGAGTATCTCACTCTTTATGCCGCCTCTGACTCTGACCGCTGTTTTCCTGGTTATCCTGGTCCTCTCTTCGCTCTCCCATACGGTCGCCATGACCAGCCTGTTGGGATCACTGTACAGATCGCTCGTGAAGTCCGTGAACTTCCGCACATAATCCAGGCAAATATACAGAGTTTCATCTTCATAAAAGGCTATCCTGTAATTCTCCTCCCCGGAATGTCCGTCCGTCGATTCCCATTTTCCGCTGCCTATTTCCGCTGTTATCACATCAGTCGGCGTGGTGTAGATCAGGGAATTATCAGCCTTTCCTATATAGAATCTGCCGTTCAGGAGGGTATCGACATCCTCCGATCTCATATAGCAGTGCGAGTCAAAAAGCCTTGCATGCTCCTCGATCGGCTCATGGTTCAATATTATGGGAACATCATCGCTGTCTCTTACGTCAAAGTACTCCTCCAGGTCTGCCTCCTCCTGACTGTACGAGTAACGCTCCATTATCTCGGGTCCCAGGTATACACCGCCCACTATCAGAATGAGAACTATAGCCACAAGCATCGGAATGATCTTTTTCATCCGGTATCCTCCGTCAAAAAACAAAAAAAGCTTTAATATTATACCACATGAGACCGGATAAGGAAACGGAGCGGCATATATAAGCCGCTCCGTTTTCGGTGCAGTCGGGCACATTCCGGTTTCTTAAAGCCACAAGCGCCGATGGGTTTCAGCCGCGTGCTCCGATCAACCGATCCGCACCGCAGAATACCTCCAAAAGCAGTTTTTCTTTCCGTGAAAACACCCCGGTCTTCTGCGGCAGGAGTTTTGAAACCGTTACCTGCCCTGTGAAACGTCTCCGATCAGCGCAAAAAATGTTATGGAATCACACCTGATGCTTCAAAAATGAAAGCATAAATAATGTATGCATTGAACCTTCGTAAGTTATTGTATTTTCTGGGGAATGACATGTTAAAAAACATGCCCGGGAAACCGACCGGTTTCCTTATGATCTGCGGTCTCTCGTCACCTCCTCTCTGGCGCCGATTGACCGGAGACATCTCACGTGTTCCTTTATATCACACGCGTCCCCTCCATGCAATACGACTTCACGCATTTTTTCATTTTCGTCATATTGCACAAAAATTCTGCCAATTTAAGGCGATTTTATTGTGAAAATCACGAAAAATCCGCACATATTTGACACCCTTTTGCATTTCCTTTACTATATTTCACAGCGAGGTGGCAGATGAAGATAGAAAGAATCAACGACAGGCAGATCCGGTGTACGCTTGACGCCGATGATCTTAAAGCAAACGACCTGAACACGGATGAATTCCGATACGGTTCCGACAAAGTCAGGGAACTGTTTGTATCCGTGATGGAACGCGCGCGGGACGAGGTCGGATTCGAAGCCGGAGAGATGCCTCTCATGATCGAAGCCGTTCCCACCGGCTCCCGCACTATTGTCCTTCTCATCTCCCTTGTGGATGACCCCGAGGAACTGGATACCCGTTTCTCTGTCTTTGGTCCGGCGATCGATGACAGTGAGGAAGAGCTTATCGATCCCGATTTTGACAGTGATGATCTTGACTACGACGACGGCGAAGATGAGCCTGATCTTTCAGGTTTCTTCAATCTCCTGCGCGGCATCGTGGATCCTGATTATTCCTCTCTTTCCTCACGTTTTTCCGCGAAGCTTAACACACCGTCCGGCACGGGGCGCGTTACGCCCAGAACAGTTGCCTCTCATCGCGCGGACAGAAAAAAGCACGCCGAGATCAGGCTGTTCGCCTTTACGTCCATGCATGAACTCGGACGTGCCGCCGCATCAGCCGCGCCGGAACAGCTCATGTTCCGGAGTTCCCTGTATAAGGATCAGGAAAAACAGCTGTTCTATCTCAGCGTTACCGTGCCGTCCGGCAAGATAAAGGATCCCGCGTTCACCTCTCTGTGCGCGAGGCTTGCGGAATACGGCGACGCGGAACCGGCAGGGCGCATAACAGAGGATTATCTGATCGAACACTGCGAGCCCATCATACGAAAAGACGCTCTTAAAGTACTTGCAAATATGTAAGGATCCGCCCACGGCATATACACAGTCTGTTTTGCCGATGACTGTGAAGTGAATGATTATTCTGCCTGAAACTGTTCAAAACCCCCGGGGACGCATCCCCGGGGGTTTGATCATTAATTGCTTTTCTGTTTGTCTTTACTGTGCTGAATCGTCGTAGAGGTTGACCAGCTTCTGCAGATATGCAAGTCTCTGCTTTGCGTTCTCCGCAGCCTTCGCATAAAGCTTGTCGGCATTCTCGGGATTGGCCTTCTTGAGGGACAGGTATCTGACCTCTCCGTCGAGGAAGTCCTGATATGCCATTGTCGGATCCTTGGAATCCAGCGTGAACTTCTTCTCTGCCGCAGGGTTGAAGCGGAACATATGCCAGTAGCCGGCATCCACCGCTCTCTTCTCTTCGTCCTGAACCTTGGCCATGCCGCCCGGTATCTTCAGACCGTGGTTGATGCAAGGCGCATATGCGATGATGAGTGAAGGTCCCGGATATGCCTCGGCCTCAGCAATAGCCTTGAGAGTCTGGTTCTTGTCGGCACCCATGGAAACCTGTGCGACATAGACATAACCGTAGCTCATGGCTATGGATGCAAGATCCTTCTGCTTGATCTCTTTACCGCCCGCGGCAAACTGTGCCACAGCACCGGTAGGAGTAGCCTTGGAGGACTGACCGCCGGTATTGGAATAGACCTCGGTGTTAACAACGAGCACATTGATATCCTTGCCGGAGGCGAGCACATGGTCGAGTCCGCCGAATCCGATATCGAATGCCCAGCCGTCGCCGCCCAGGATCCACTGGGACTTCTTCGCGGCAAAGTCCTTATTCTTGAGCACGAACTTCGCGGCATCGGAGCTGTCGCCCTCGATGGAAGCGATGAGTTCTTTGGTTGCCTCTCCGTTGGCAACGCCGTCAGCAAAGGTGTCGAGATACTTCTTCGCGGCCTCATTTCCGCCCTCGGCAAGCTTTTCGACCTGCTCCTTGATCTCGTCGCGGATGGCGTTCTGTGCGAGCACCATACCGAAGCCGAACTCTGCGTTGTCCTCGAACAGGGAGTTGTCCCATGCGGGTCCGTGTCCCTCTTCGTTCACCGTATAAGGTGTTGAAGGCGAGGAGTTGCCCCAGATGGAGGTGCAGCCCGTGGCGTTTGCGATATACATCCTGTCGCCGAAGAGCTGTGTTACAAGTTTCACATAAGGAGTCTCGCCGCAGCCTGCGCATGCGCCCGAGAACTCGAGCAGAGGCTTCTTGAACTGCGAGCCCTTGATCGTATTCTCCTTGAACTTCTCCACGACATCTTTCTTGGTGGGAAGTGTGACAGCATAGTCGAAGTACGCCTGCTGGTATTCGTTCTTGGCGAGAGCGCCCATTGTAAGAACCTCGGACTGCTTGTTGCCGGGGCAGACATTGGCGCAGGAGCCGCAGCCCGTGCAGTCAAGAGCGGATACGACGATGGCGAACTTGTAGCCGGGCATACCGGTCAGATCCTTCATGGGCATATCTGCGGGAGCCTTTGCAGCCTCTTCCTCTGTCATCGCGACAGGGCGTACCGCGGCGTGCGGGCAGACCAGTGAGCAGAAAGTGCACTGGATACATTTCTCGGGATCCCACTTGGGAACATTTACTGCGATGCCGCGCTTCTCAAATGCGGATGCGCCTGAAGGTGTGGAGCCGTCCACGTAAGGCATGCAGTCTGAAACCTTAAGAGTGTTGCCCTGCTGGGCATTGACCTTTGCCTGGATATTGTTGACGAAGTCGACGACATCCTTGCGCGATCCCTCGGCCTTCTTAAACTCAAGACCCTCATCCTTTGCGTCCTTCCAGGACTCGGGGATCTCGACCTTGATCAGGTTCTTCGGATCCGCACCGGCATCGATAGCTGCCCAGTTCTTGTCGACAACGTCCTGACCCTTGTTGCCGTATGTCTTCTGAGCCGCTTCCTTCATGTACTTGATGGCATCTGCCTCAGGTATGATCTTAGTGATATTGAAGAATGCGGACTGAAGGATGGTGTTGATCCTTGTGGGACCCATTCCGACTTCCACGCCGATCTTCGAACCGTTCATGATATAGAAGTTGATCTTGTGATCATACATGAACTTCTTGACCTGGCCGGGGATCTCCTTCTCGAGATCTTCAACGCTCCAGGGGCAGTTGAGCAGGAAGGAACCGCCGTCGACCAGCTCCTGAACCATGTTGAACTTGCGCATATAGCTGGGATTGTGGCAGGCAACGAAATCAGCCTTGTGGATCAGGTATGTGGACTTGATGGGCTTCTTGCCGAAACGCAGGTGGCTCATGGTAACGCCGCCGGACTTCTTGGAATCATAATCAAAGTATGCCTGAGCATACATATCGGTGTTGTCGCCGATGATCTTGATGGAGTTCTTGTTCGCGCCGACGGTACCGTCCGCACCGAGACCCCAGAACTTGCAGTTGGTTGTTCCTTCGGGAGCGGTGATGAGCGGTGCGCCCGCATCAAGTGAAAGGTTCGTGACATCGTCAACGATACCGATCGTGAAAACTTCCTTCTCGGTGTTGTTGAACACGGCAACGATCTGCTCGGGAGTGGTATCCTTGGAGCCGAGACCATAGCGGCCGCAGTATACGGGGACATTCTCGAACTTCGTGCCCTTGATGGCAGCGATAACATCCAGTGCCAGAGGCTCACGGATGGCGCCGGGCTCCTTTGTGCGGTCGAGAACCTCGATGCGCTTTACAGTTTCAGGGATCGCTGCTACGAGCGCTTCCTTGGAGAAAGGTCTGAAGAGACGGACCTTGATGACGCCGACCTTCTCACCCTTGGCGAGCAGGTAGTCGATGGTCTCCTCGATGGTATCGCAGACGGAACCCATCGCGACGATAACGCTTTCGGCATCCTTTGCGCCATAGTAGTTGAAAAGCTTGTAATCCGTGCCGATCTTGGCATTTACCTTGTCCATATACTTCTGGACAATGCCGGGCATCTCATCATAACCGGTGTTGCAGGCCTCTCTCGACTGGAAGAAGATATCGGGGTTCTGAGCGGAGCCCATCTGTCTGGGATGATTCGGATTCAGGGCGTTTGCCTTGAACGCATCGATGGCTTCGTGATTGACCATCTCGTCGAGATCCTTGTAATCAGAATCCCATACTTCAATCTTCTGTATCTCATGGGAGGTACGGAAACCGTCAAAGAAATTGATGAAGGGAAGTCTTCCTTCGATTGCGGCCATGTAAGCCACCGGTGTCAGATCCATGACTTCCTGCACGCTGGACTCGCAGAGCATTGCTGCACCGGTCTGACGGCATGCATAGACGTCAGAATGATCGCCGAAAATGTTAAGTGCGTGGGACGCAACACAGCGGGCCGATACATTGAACACGCCGGGAAGGCGCTCGCCGGCCACCTTGTATAGATCGGGGATCATGAGAAGGAGTCCCTGAGATGCCGTATATGTGCTCGTGAGAGCTCCGACAACCAGAGATCCGTGCACGGCACCGGCAGCACCGGCCTCCGACTGCATCTCCGTTATCTGAACGGTGCGTCCGAACAGATTCTTCTTTCCCTTTGTCGCCCACTCATCGACATGCTCGGGCATGACGGATGAAGGGGTGATGGGATACATGGCAGCGACTTCCGTAAACGCATATGACGCGTATGCGGCAGCTTCGTTGCCGTCCATGGTTTTTTTGTTTCTTGCCATATTCGGTTTCCTCCTACCTAGGTTGAAAATTTACACGCTAAGAATGATGATATCATTCGAAGCGCGCTGTGTCAACGATTGAGGGGTTTGGGAACAAGTGATATTTTTGTTTTCCGATGACGTGGCGCAGCGTAACGCCGGTCAGGTCAGGTATTCTGTGATCATGGTCTTTATGGTATTTGAATTCAGAGGAACCCGTGTTGTTTCAAATGTAACGATCATGTTCTTACCTGAACAAAATCCGCTCTGTCCATACTTTGCAATCTTTTCAACATTTCTGTTTACATATTCAAGATTATCCATCATCCCGAAGTGTTCCCATATGTATTCCTTTCGCATCCTCACATTGAGACACAGAAAATCAGGCCTTACAATTACCTGTCCTTTCAAACGGAGCGGATATTCATAGCGATACGATATTCTTTTCTTCTCAAGCATATTCGCAATAATCAACTCTGATTTAGATCTGACTCTCACTCCATTTTCAGAATAGAAATTGTTTTTCATCTCATAAAAGTCCAGTGTTTCGTATTCCTTTGAACGCCATTCCTGTATATATTGTTCATCATCTACATAAATGGGATTGACAAGTCTTTTTCTTGCGGGTTTGAGTCTATCATAAATGTGAATCAGAGATCT
>JAILGA010000118.1 GCA_024697225.1 Lachnospiraceae bacterium | reverse complement strand
TCTTCTGAACTTTCCTCATTTTTTGTGGAATTGTTCAGGGTTGCATCACTGTTAAGTTGTCAAGGAGCGTCGTGCTTCGCAAGTGCCCCCTCAAGACCTTCGGTCTTTCGGTCGCGGCTTCGCCGCTTATACCTGCTCGTCGATGCCTGCCTGTTCAAGCAAGCTTGACAGTCAGTCATCTCCGATCAGCTGCACTTGCTTTTGCTCCACGCATTTTCGCGAGAGCGAATAATATCTTATCACCCGTTTTCACATAATGCAAGCACTTTTTGAAAAAATAACAAATGAGTTTTTATTGCCCGGAAATCAGCGTAATTCGTAGGTTTTCACGGCATTTGACGTGACCGCGGAGAATCTGTTACGGAGATTTGTCGTTGCCAAAACGCGAACAGGTTCGTCGAACGCGCCCGCGAATTTCTCGTGACCGTTCATATCGTAGACGATCCACGCGTCCGCGCCGTACACTATGACGCGGTCCTGCAGCAGCATTATGTCCTCAAACTGCTGGTCAAAGTAGATAATAGACACGCGCGTCCCGCTCTTGTCGTATATCTGCAGCCTGTACGCGCCTTCCGCGGTATTGTTGTGGAACAAAAGACCCGCGTGTTCATTCGCGCAATACACGCCTATTATCTCGTCCCCGCTTGTGAGATGCTCCGCGAGACTTGTAGGTATCTGTGCGCCTTCAAAGAACATTATCCGGTCATCCGCGACGGCGCACACCGTATTCTCATTGAGAAAGCTTATATAAGGCACGATCACGCCCGCGTAGTCATATCCGCTGACGTAGTTATCTATCGCGTTCTGGCCCACCGAACCGAAGTTATAAAAGGCAACGCTGCTCTTTATGCGCCCCTCGCTGGCGTAAAGGAAGGACACAGCAACAAGCTGCCCGTTCGGCGAGAGCGCGACCGCCACCGGATATCCGCTGTCCGCCATAGTCGTCTTAAAGCTTGCGAGCGGGTTGCCCTGGGAGTCATAGAGATATATCCAGGTCACGTCCTTATCGTCAAGTACCGCGGCCACAACGCCCTGCGACGCGACTGCGAAGTTTCTTATGGGAAGATTGGTATCCACCGTGCCGGCGGGTCCGTTTTTGCCGGCAATGTATATCATATGCCCGTTGTAGTCGCCCACCGCTACGACTTCGCCGCTGGTACGGACCATGGGGGACTGCATCTCAAAGGTCTGGTTCCAGAGCGCGTCCCCCGAGGAATTCATACAGCTTATGCCGTCTTTGCTGTATTTGAGAAAGTTCTCGCCGAAAGACAAAAACTGCGCGTCGCGCACATCACTCACCGGCGCGGTGGATATCTCCACCGCCTCGTTAAATATTTTGTCGCGCCACGACACGTAAAAGATGACGAGGAGCGCCGCGACCAGCACAAGCACAAGCGCGGTTCTGTAAAAGATAGCGAGCTTATGGCTCCTTATCTTTTCAATATATGAAGGTTCATTAAGGGAGATCCGCCGCGTGCCCGCGTGATCATCCGTGCGCGTTACGGGCTCCGGTGTCTCCTCATTCTTCTTTGCGTAGGACGCAAAATCCCTTATTTTTCCTTTTGCGGTCTTATTCAAAGCGGTATATCGTCGTGGTGTCCAGGTCGTGTCCGGGACCGAAAACGGGCTTTTCAAAGCCTTCCTGGTTCAGCGAGTTGGGGAAATACTGGGTCTCCAGACAAAAGCCGTCTCTTGAGCCGTATGAACCGCCCCCTTTTGCCTTTTCGACGATAAGGCAGTTGCCGGCGTAGAACTGAACCCCGGGCAGATCGGAAAGCGTATGCATGGTGATGCCTGTCGAAGGACAGCTCGTTATTGCCACCTCGCGCATCGTATGGTCGGCGTTGTCCACACAGTAATTGTGATCATATCCCTTTACAAGCTTCAGCTGCTCGAAATCGGCATCTATCTCCTCGCCGATCTCCTTCGGAGTGCGGAAATCCATCGGTGTGCCCGCCACGGGTGCAAGCTCACCGGTGGGAATGGCGCCCGGAACAACCGTCAGATATCTGGATGCAAAGATCTGCATGATGTGATCGGTTATCTTGCCGGTGTTGTATCCTCTCAGGTTGAAGTACACGTGGTTCGTCAGGTTGAGCGGCGTGTTCTTATCGGAAGATCCCGTATAATGAAGTTTCAGCTCATTATCCTCAGACAGCGAATAGGTGATGCTCACCTCGCGGTTTCCGGGACAACCCAGCTCACCGTCAGGCACTTTGATGGAAAAACGCACTTCGTTATCGCCTTCTGAAGCGTCCCAGACCTTGCGCTGGAAACCATATACCTCGTCATCGCTGTGCAGATTGTTTTCATTTTCATTGACGGGAAGCTCATACTGCACGCCGTCGATCGAATATTTTGCTCCGGCGGTCCTGTTTGCTACGGGGCCGACTACCGCGCCAAGATTGCCGGGATTCAGATAATAACCCTTCAGATCCGCCTGTCCGAGGCACACATCAACCGGCTTGCCGTCCTTTGCGGGAACAATGATGTCGCGCAGCGTCGCGCCGAGATTCATGACAACGACGCTCATGCCGCGCCTGTTGGTAATGGTATAGGTGTAGACCGCCTCACCGTTCTTTGCTTCACCTATGTGTTCTCTTTTTACAGCCATGACAGAATACCTCCTTTTATAATTCTGTTCTTCCCTCAAGTGCCCGTAACAGCGTGACTTCGTCGATATACTCGAGATCGCCGCCGACCGGAACTCCGCTTGCTATGCGCGTCACTTTGATCCCCGTCGGCTTAATGAGTTTGCTCAGATACATGGCGGTCGTCTCGCCCTCAAGGCTTGAATTGGTTGCGATTATCACTTCTTTCACGTCCTCTTTCTGAAGACGCGCCATCAGTTCCTTAAGCCGTATGTCATCGGGGCCTATTCCCAGCATGGGCGAGATCGCGCCGTGCAGCACGTGATATACGCCCTCATATTTGCCCGTCTTTTCGTAGGCCGCCTGATCCCTGGTGTTCTCAACGACCATTATGGTACTGTGGTCGCGGCGTTCATCTTTGCAGATCGGACAGATCTCCCCATCTGTAAGCGTGCAGCAGACCGCACAGTGTCCCACATGATCTCTCGCATCGGTTATCGAAGCCGC
Organism: Lachnospiraceae bacterium; assembly: GCA_024697225.1. GTDB lineage: Bacteria > Bacillota > Clostridia > Lachnospirales > Lachnospiraceae > Butyrivibrio. The sequence goes on along the minus strand of JAILGA010000118.1, from coordinate 5,721 downwards.
GAGCCGTAAGACCCTGTCCTTAGGCATATGCACTATGTGAAACGCAAGTCTTGCCGCTGATTTGTCGCCTATGCCCGGAAGCGCCGCCAGTTCTTCTATCAGATGATTGATGTATCCGCTGTACAGGTTCAAAAGCCCAGACCTCCGGACATTTTGCCCAAAAGATCCCCGCTGTCCTTGTCCACCTTTTCCATCGCCTCGTTGAGCGCGGCCACTATCATGTCCTGCAGCATTTCCACATCATCGGGATCCGCCGCTTCAGGCGATATCTTCAGGGACTTAACCGCCTTGGAGCCGGTAATGACCACCTCCACCGCGCCGCCTCCTGCTGACGCAGAATATTCTCTCTCCTCAAGTTCCTTCTGACTCTGCTCCATCTGGCGCTGCATGCGCTGCGCCTGTTTGAGCATATTGGCATATCCGCCGGGCATCCCGCCTCCCGGAAATCCGCCTCTTTTTGCCATTTCGTTATCCCCTTTCTGTTATTCTTCAGTTACCGGACCTGTCTCTTCCTCCAGAATTTCCATGCCCTCAATACCAAGCACGGACATGATATCACCGGCAGATGCCAGATCACTCCTGCCTGCGCTTCCTGTCTCAAGCCTGAACGTGATCTCCTTTCCTGTCACCCGCGCAGCAGCATCACCGATCTCGCTCATATGCTGTGCATTCAGCGCGGGTTCTGCATCGGTGAAATACGTACTGTTAGTGTGAACAACAATTTCTCCCGACTGATCGACCATAAACTCGCAGGTATTCAAAGCAGCCCTCAACGGGGTATTGCTTACCGACATTATTATCTCCGGCATTCTGGGCAGCGCCTCCTTCACTTCCTCCGGAAGCGCTCTTGCTATACGCCTTGTCCGCTCCTCCTTCTCCGCGTCCTGTTCAGCGGACGGAGTCTGCTCACCCATCCCTGCGGATACCGGTATCCCGTTCTTTGCGGCATCCGAGATCCTGATCAGTGTGTCATTGATCTTCTTCTCACCGCGGTCGCACCTGTCCTCAAGAGCTGCAAGTCTCGCGTCGACGTCACTTCCGCTACCCTCTGCCTGTGGCCGCATCAGTCTGATGATCGCCGTCTCAACCATGACGCGCTTTTGTGTCGAATATCGTATTTTTGACGAAAGATCAGAAAATATCCTGATATATCTGATCAGCACGTCAATACTGATCTTTTCGGATTCTCCCAGAAGAAAAGTCCTGTCCTCCTCAGAGACGTCAAGCAGATGCGACGCGTCTCCGGCCGCATGGATTAACATCAGGTTCCTGAGAAACCAGATAAAATCCCCGACATACTGTGTAAGATCCCTGCCGTCCGCGACCGCCGCTGCGATCTGTTCCAGCGCTTCAGACACATTTCCGGAGATAATGCTGTCAAGCAGGGCGCCGTATACCCTTACTTCCACGGCTCCCAGCACATCCAGAGCCATATCCAGCGTGAGTTTTTCACCAAAATGAAAGGCCGCACACCGATCAAGAAGCGACAGGCCGTCGCGCATCGCTCCGTCAGCGGATCTTGCGATGTAGTCGATGGCGTCATCGGTGGCCTCAATGCCCTCACTCTTTGCGACCTCAGCCAGTCTGGATTTTATCTCATCGAGAGATATCCTGCGGAAGTCATAGCGCTGGCAGCGCGAAAGGATAGTGACGGGTATCTTGGCGGTCTCTGTCGTCGCCAGTATGAAAATAACATGCTCCGGCGGCTCCTCCAGTGTCTTTAACAACGCGTTAAAGGCGCCCGCGGAAAACATATGCACCTCGTCTATGATGTAAACCCTGTATCGCCCGATCGCCGGTGAATAATCGATCTCATCTATGATCCGGCGCACATCATCAACGCCGTTATTGGAAGCAGCATCAAGTTCAATGATGTTCAGCGCGCTTCCGTCACTTATCGCACGGCAGGTAGCACATTCGCCGCAGGGGGAACCGTCTGCAGGCGACAGGCAGTTAACGGCGCGCGCCATTATCTTTGCGACAGTGGTCTTGCCGGTGCCGCGCGTACCAACAAACAGATACGCGTGGCCGATCCGCCCCGCCTTTATCTGATTCTTCAGAGTCTCAACTATAACCTCCTGTCCCCTGACTTCGTCAAAAGTCCGTGGACGGAATTTTCTGTAAAGTGCGGTGTATGATGGCATCGCCGTCAGTCACCGAAGCTTATCCCAAGCATTTTGGCCTCTTTGATGATACTTGCCTCAGGGTCAACGGTCTTGAGCTTTCCGGCGACCTCTTCGAGGGGAACCTTGACTATCTCACGGTTCTTGTATGCCACCATGAAGCCGTACTGGTCCTTCAGGATCAGACGACCGGCTTCGGCGCCCAGCCTGCTCGCAAACACCCTGTCGTACGGATCGGGCGTACCGCCGCGTTGCATATGGCCCGGGACAGTGACACGAACCTCGCGGCCTGTCTTCTTTTCTATCTGCGCCGCCACTTCATATGATACCGAAGGATACCTGCGGTTTGCGAGCTTCTCCTTGAATTCTTTTTTTGAGAGCTTTGCGTCCTGCTTGGATATCGCACCCTCGGCCACCGCGAGTATCGTAAAGTGGCTTCCCTTCTTGTCGCGCGCCTCGATGGCCTCACATATCTTATCTATATCATAAGGTATCTCAGGGATGAGGATGATGTCCGCGCCGCTGGCCATTCCTGCGTTAAGCGTGAGCCATCCGGCCTTGTGCCCCATGACTTCGACAATGAACACTCGGCCGTGCGAGTCAGCCGTCGTATGAATGCGGTCGATGACATCGGTTGCAATGCCCACCGCGCTCTGGAATCCGAAAGTCATGTCGGTTCCCCACAGGTCGTTATCAATGGTTTTGGGGAGAGAGACGACATGAAGTCCCTCCTGGTTTAGCAGATTGGCTGTCTTCTGCGAACCGTTTCCGCCGAGAACAACCAGGCAGTCAAGCTGAAGCTTGTGGTAGTTCTGCTTCATCGCCTCCACCTTATCCAGGCCTTTCTCATCGGGCTCTCTTATTGTCTTGAACGGCATTCTGGAGCTTCCCAGTATTGTTCCGCCGCGTGTCAGTATGCCCGAAAAATCCGATGCCGTAAGCAGTCTGAAATGCGAATAGATCAGACCCTTATAGCCCTCAAGAAAGCCGTACAGTTCCACCTCTTCGCCGCTGTTATAGAGGCACTTGACCACACCTCTCATAGCCGCATTCAATGCCTGACAGTCACCGCCGCTGGTAAGTAAACCTATTCTTCTCATGGAACGCACCTCCTAGATAAGTAGTTGGAAATATATCCTTTGTACATTATAATGAATTAAGTGATTTATGACAAGAACAGCCGGGAAGAGTGTAAAAGGATTTATGGGCAAAGATCACATTTCGACGCGCATTGCAACGATCATCATCATATTGCCGGTGCTGGTACTGTGCACCGCGGGAATATTTCTTTGCGGCATATCATCAGCGCCGCAGAGAAACTGGGATACCTGGGGTGCTCATGAAAAGCAGTACGAAGCGCTCACGGAGTCCATTTCCACCCATCATATAGCGCTGGGCGAAAGACCGGCGGAATTCCTCTCCGAACTTGACAATCCCTACGATCCTGTTGAACGCTCGATAGCCGCAGCAGAACACGACTCCTACGCGCTGATAGATATCGCGTACTATAACGACAAGTACTATGTTTATTTCGGTCTCACGCCGGAACTCCTGGTTTTTTTCCCGTTTAAGCTCATAACGGGGCGGACTCTTCCCACCTGGATCGCCGATATTTTTATGGCTCTTTTGTGTGTGCCTGCCGCCTTTCTTTTCTGCCGCTTACTGATCAGGAGATTTTCGGATAGGGGGAGTTCTGACATCCTGCTCGTGACCGCTTTTGGCATTCTTCTCATAGGGGCAATCGGGCTCCCTTATCTCGCAGCATTATGCACAACATATTCCATGCCTTCGGTGACGGGCCTGTTCCTTATATTATGCGGACTGTCTGTTTTTTTGGCAGCCGAAAGTCCTGATGGAAAAATTTCAAGACCACACCTGATTATCGGCTCTGTCCTTTTGGCGCTCACCATAGGATGCAGACCTACACTTTGCCTCGCTTTTCTGCTTCTTTTCGGGATTTTTGCAGATGCTGTAAAAAGAGGCGACTTCTTCAGATTACGAGGGAACTCCATGGCAAACACGCTGTGTGTACTGATCCCCGCCGCGCTGACATCTCTTCCTTTTCTCGCCTATAACCTGCTGCGCTTCGGCAGTCCTTTTGATTTCGGCTATCATTATCTTCTGACTACGAGAGATCTGCTCCACGGGACCAAGAGCCTCGGCGAATCGATAGCGTCCGCGTGGCTTCTGTTGTTGTCGCCGGTCAAGTTCTCTGCAGAATTTCCTTTCATGCAGATTTTTGACTACACCGGTCAGTATGCTGATACACTGTATGTCGAGCCGCTATTTGGCGGTCTCCTGCCCTTGCATCCCTTCATCACCGCAGGGCTCGTACTGCTGCCTGTTGCCTGCATACTATCCGCCAAAAAAGGCGGGCAGAGCGCGGAACAGATCACGATGAAAGCGTCGAAAGCCGCTGCAGGACTCCATCCGGTGCTTATCTCGGTGATCTCCCTGATAACAGGTATAGTCATCCTGTTCACTGACTCGGTTGTTGCAGGCGTATCCCAGCGCTACTCCTCGGATTTTGCACTGTTTTTCTTCATACCCTCCATGATAGGTTTTTATCTGACCTTTGCGGTGATAAGGAGCAAAAGGCCGCGCCTGGCATATCTGCTTGCGGCAGCCGCCGTGCTGTTTATGATCATCGAGGTTTTCGTGTCTGCTTCCTCGATCCTGTGTGACGGAAGATATTTCGCGATGAAGGACTGGAACACGGAAGTTTATGAAAGAATAAGCGGGGTTTTCAGGTAAGGGAAGGCCAAAGCTTCTATTCGCTGCCCAATCCAACTCGGATTTTCCGCTGCTTCAGTTTTGAAGCGAGCCAGCACCCAAGACATAAACAGGGATCAGCCTGAAATGCAAGCATTCCGAACTGATCCCTGTTTATGTCTTGGGGTGACGACCCATTTCAAAGCTGGCATCGAGAATCGAACTCGAGACCTCATCCCTACCAAGGATGCGCACTACCGACTGTGCTATGCCAGCCTGTCTTAAACTCTAACGCTCAGACGAGTGGAATTGTATCATTATTCCCTGTTCTTGTCAACGAAAAAGCAAAAAACGATAGGTATTTGCGAAAATTTGTCCGTTGTGCTCGCTATAGAAGATATTGATCTATGATCCTTTTTATATTCATCGGATTTATTGCGCACTGAGTAGTTTCAAAAGTCATTATCATGTTTTCTCCGATACTATATCCATTCTGCTCGTACTTTGTTATTTTTTCAACATTCCTATTTGCATAGGAGGGATTATCCATCATTCCGAAGTGTTCCCATATGTATTCCTTTCGCATCCTCACATTGAGACACAGAAAATCAGGTCTTACAATTACCTGTCCTTTCAAACGGAGCGGATATTCATAGCGGTATGGGATTCTGTTTTTCTCAAGCATATTCGCAATAATCAACTCTGATTTAGATCTGACCCTCACTCCATTTTCAGAATAGAAATCGTTTTTCATCTCATAAAAGTCCAGTGTTTCGTATTCCTTTGAACGCCATTCCTGTATATATTGTTCATCATCTACATAAATGGGATTGACAAGTCTTTTTCTTGCGGGTTTGAGTCTATCATAAATGTGAATCAGAGATCT
>JAILGA010000113.1 GCA_024697225.1 Lachnospiraceae bacterium | reverse complement strand
CATGCAGGCGTTTATGGAGGCCAAGGATATCTTCCAGTTCGATCTGGAGGTGACAGACGAGGAAAAGGCGGTGACCCTGCTTGTCGTTATTGCCATCGTGGCGATCCTGATCCTTTTACCTTTGCTCTGATTGTCATCTTTGTGGTCCTTCCGCTGGGCGGTAAGCATATAGCGAGGTCGCTCCTCGGCAGTACTGCGGTGGTGGCGGCCGTTGTCGGTTTCGCCGCGCAGGAAGCCGTCAAGAATATGTTTGCGGGGCTTCAGTTAAGTATCTACAAGCCCTTCGACGTGGGCTCCAGGGTCGAGTTTGAGGACGGAACCACGGGTGTCATTGAATCCATGAATTTAAGACATGTGGTGGTGAGTCTTCTGGATACCACCAAGGCCATCATCCCCAACAGCAGCGCCAACTCCATGAGAGTCATAAGCTACAGCTACGGCGAGGTTCCGAGGTCGGCGATCTTCAAGTTCCCCGTCAGCTATGACTGTGACGTTGATAAGGCAAAAGAGATCATCCGTCAGACCATCTGCGGATGTCCTCTGACGCTGAATGAGGACAAGTATGACGAGCGTGTCCCCAACAGCAGATGCGTCTATTTCCTGTCCCTTGAGGACAGCGCTCTGATCATGGGAGCCACCGTGCGGTTCCCGTCACATTATAAGAGCGAGGTGGTCAAGGACGAGATCAATACTTCTTTGTTCAAGGCTCTGAAGGCCGCCGGCATAGAGATTCCGTATAATAAGATGGATGTAAGCATTACGAATAAGGCCTGAGTAAAGAAGGATGCGGAGGTCGACAAATCCATGGTGATCGAGAGTTCGTATGCCGTCAGACAGAAGGATGAAAGCACGGAGGCCTTCACCAAAAGGCTGCTGGATATGGCCGGGTGATGTTCGGAGAGCAGATGACAGAGAGTGCATAACAGAGAGTTTATAACAGAGACGGTTTTCGGAGAGCAGGAGGGATAGCATGACTGACGCTTTATTGATCATCTGCGGAATCTTCTACAGTGTATTATGCGTGTTCAGTATTGTTACCGGGAGCATGTACGCGCTGGGGAAGAAGGAACTGAATCCGCTGGAGCTTTCTGACCGGTTCATGGAGAAATACAAGGATCCCGAGAAGCTCAAAGATTTCACGGTCAAAATGGGTCTTGTGACCGTTGTGGTCGGGATCGCCCAGGGGATCACTGCCTTTTCGCTCATCAGAGCCGGCCATCCGGTCTTCTATTGGATCGCAGTGGGATTCACCGTGTTTTCTCTTGTCTCCGTCATTTGCAAGCTTATCGGCAAGCGGGGCATCTTCCCGATCGTCAAATGTATCGCATATGTTCTGGTCCTCGCGGTGCTGCTTTTCGGCGGTGTGAAAGCGGCATTCTATACATCCGCCGCAGTGATGGCTCCGGTAACGGGGGTCACGCAGGACGGTGCGGCGCAGAGCGGCGGCGAGAACATTTCTTATGACGGATACAAGCTGGAACAGGTCGTCATTCTCAGCAGGCACAATATCCGTTCACCGTTGAGCGGCGGCGATTCGCTTCTTGGCACGATCACCCCGCATGAATGGTTCCCGTGGTCCTCTTCCCCGAGTGAGTTATCCCTTCGCGGCGGCGTGCTGGAGACGCAGATGGGGCAATACTTCAGGAAATGGGCCGTGGCAGAGGAGCTGCTCCCGGAGAATTACCGGCCCGAGGGGGATGAGATAAAGATCTACGCCAATTCCAAGCAGAGAACGATCGCTACAGCCAACTATTTTGCTACCGGCATGTTCCCCGTAGCGAATCTGCTCGCCACCTATAAGGTGGAATATGACAAGATGGATCCCGTTTTCACCCCCCAGATCACGTTCTGCACGGATGAGTACGTACAGGATGCGACGGACCAGATCTTTGAGCTTTATAAGGATACGATGGCCGGCCTGCAGGATAATTATGAACTGATCACCGAAGTGACAGACATGAAGGACTCGGAAGGGGTCAAAAACGGGAGCATACAGCCGCTGCATACGGGAGATGAAGAGTTCACACTGAAAGCGGACGCGGAGCCGGGAGTCAGCGGTTCCCTTAAGACAGCCTGCTCTGTCAGTGATGCGCTGGTCCTCCAGTACTATGAAGAAAGCGATCCGGTCAAGGCGGGCTTCGGTCATGAGCTGACCGAAGAGCAGTGGAAGGCGATCTCGGAGGTCAAGGATGTTTACGGGGATGTTCTGTTCTCGGCACCGATAGTCGCGGAAAACGTTGCTTATCCGCTTGTTTCCGAGATCCTCTCCGAGATGGAGACAGACGGGAGATTGTTCACGTTCCTGTGCGGACATGACTCCAATGTCGCAAGCGTGCTGGCTGCACTTGGTGTGAAGGATTATGTGCTTCCCGGCGCGATCGAAAAGAAGACGCCCATCGGATGCAAGCTTGTCTTTACAAAATGGAGCAGGGACGGACAGGAGTACT